>JAYTBD010000563.1:0-3897 GCA_043737155.1 Fimbriiglobus sp.
TTCTCCCCGCATCGGCCGACGATGTGCGCTCGCAACTCCGTCCGGGCTCGAAGGCGTTTCTCCTCATCGTGAACACGCCGACGGAATGCGTCATAGGCGGGCTGCGGGCCGATGTCGAAGCGCTCGCCCGATCGCTCGGTAAAACCTTGCTCCCGCTCTCCGGGGTCACGCTGGCCCATTGCGAAGCGGGCAAACCGGTCGAGGACGCCTACCGGAAATTGCACACGCTGCCGACCGCGGTCATCCCCGGGTTGCAAATCTTCGGCGGCGCGTGGGCGCGGCCGTATGCCGCGACCTCGGCGAACGCGGCCGAATCCATCACCGCGGGTTTGCTGAACACGCTCGATTTCCCCGCCGTACTCTATGCCGCCTACCGCGAAGGCGTCCGCGTCTTCGTCGAAGTCGGCCCCGGCAATTCTTGCACACGGATGATCGCCGCCACGCTCGAAGGCCGCGCCCATCTCGCGCGGGCCATCACCGTGGCCCGGCAAGATGCGCCGTCGAACGTCCTCAAATTGCTGGGCTCGCTCATCGCCGAGCGCTATCCGGTCGATCTCGGGAAAATCTACGGTGCGCCACCGGCCGCGCCCGAATCCCCACGGCGCACGATCACCATCCCCGTCGGTCGGCCTCGCTGGGCCGCCGAAATGACCACCACCCCGCCCGTTCCCGAACCGCCCGCCGAACTCGTCGCAACTCCGAAACCGGTGCCGACCCCGTCGCCGTTGCAAGCGCGACCGTTCGTGCGATCCGACATGCCCAGTTCGCTCGTGCAGACCCCGGCGCCGCGTTGGGAAGAAACCCCGCCGCCGCCGCGCGAGCCATCACCCGGAATTGCGATCTCCGGATGGTCGGTAGCGATGACCCCGGTGCTTGCGGGGAGTTCGGCCGCGCAGTCCGCGGTCGCGGATGCGCATGAGACGTTCCTGAGGGTTCAGCACGATCTGACCCAAACGACGATTGCGACTCTCCAATTTCAGAGCGAGTTGATACGCCGACTGATCGGCGATAGCGATCCCATCGC
The DNA here is from genome assembly GCA_043737155.1 of Fimbriiglobus sp. Classification (GTDB taxonomy): domain Bacteria; phylum Planctomycetota; class Planctomycetia; order Gemmatales; family Gemmataceae; genus JALHQU01. The sequence goes on from JAYTBD010000563.1 coordinate 1,025, forward strand.
GATCCCGGTCCCCGTCGATCCGCTCGCGGTCCCTCGCTCGCTGACGTTCGAGCAATGCACCGAGTACGCCGTCGGCAAAATCGGCCGCGTCCTCGGCCCGCTCTTCGCCGAGATCGACGACCACCCCACGCGCGTGCGCCTGCCCGAAGGGCCGCTCATGCTCGTCGACCGCGTGCTCAGTATCGAAGGCGAACCGAAGTCGATGACGCGCGGCCGCGTCGTGACCGATCACACCGTGCACGCCGACCGCTGGTACTTGGACAATGGCCGTTGCCCGACGAGCATCACCGTGGAAGCCGGGCAAGCAGACCTATTGCTCGCCGGATTTCTCGGCATCGACTTCGAAACCAAAGGTTCGGCCGTCTACCGACTGCTCGATGCGGTCGTGACGTTCCACCGCGAACTGCCGCGCGTCGGCGCTCGCATCGAGTATGACATCCGCATCGACGAGTTCTTCCGCCAAGGCGATTCGTGGCTGTTCCGCTTTCGCTTCGAAGGGACCATCGATGGGCAACCTCTGCTGAGCATGACCAACGGCGTCGCCGGATTTTTCACCGCGAAGGCGCTCTCCGCGGGACAGGGGATCATCCACACGAAACTCGACCGCCAACCGATGGCGGGTAAGAGGCCGGCCGATTGGACGGAACTCGTCCCGTTCGAACCGTGCTCGCTATCGGCGGAGCAAGTGCTGGCGCTCCACCGGGGCGACGTGGCTTCCGCCTTCGGTCCGCGCTTCGCGCATCTCCGCAACCCGATGAAGCTCCCCGCCGGGATGCTCCGGCTGGTCGATTCCGTTCCCGTGCTCGACCCGACCGGCGGTCGCTTCGGCCTCGGCTCCGTCCGCGCGGAGTACGCCATCCGACCGGAGGAGTGGTTCATCGAGTGCCATTTCATCGACGACAAAGTGATGCCGGGCACGCTGATGTACGAGTGCTGCCTGCACACGCTGCGGATCTTGCTGATGCGGATGGGATGGATCGGCGAAGAGGGCGCGGTGACGTGCGAACCGGTGCCGGGCGTGCCGAGCCGGTTGAAATGCCGCGGGCAAGTGCTCGACGCGACGAAGCTCGTGACCTACGAGGTGAGCGTGAAGGAACTCGGATTCCGCCCCGAGCCGTACTGTATCGCCGACGCGCTGATGTACGCGGACGGCAAACCGATCGTGGAGATCACTTCGCTTTCGCTGAGGATGAGTGGGCTGTCTTTCGCTACGCTCAAAAGGGTATGGGGTGTGGGGTCTGGGGTATGGGAAGAGAAACCCGTCTTCCCCACACCCCGCACCCCATACCCCGCACCCGCGTACTTGTACGCCCCCGACAAGATCATGGCCTATTCCAACGGCAATCCTTCCGAGGGCTTCGGCGAACCGTACCGCATCTTCGACGAGGGCCGGGTCATCGCCCGCTTGCCCGGGCCGCCGTACCAGTTCCTCGATGGCATTACCGCCGTAACGGGCGAACCGTTCGTCCTCAAGGACGGCGCATCGTGCGAAGCGATCTACGCCGTCCCGGAAGACGCTTGGTACTTCGCGGCGAATCGCTGCGACCGCATGCCCTTCAGCATCTTGATGGAGATCGCCTTGCAACCGTGCGGGTGGCTCGCGGCCTACTGCGGTTCGGCGCTCACCAGTGACAGCGACTTGTCATTCCGCAATCTCGGCGGACAAGGGACGCAATTCGAACTCGTCGGCGCGGACATCGGGACGTTGACGACGCGGGTGACGATGACGAAAGTGTCGAACTCCGCGGGGATGATCATCCAGCATTTCGACCTACTCGTGCTCGCCGGGGAGCGCAAGGTCTACGAGGGGACGACGTATTTCGGCTTCTTCGCCAAGGCCGCGCTGGTGAATCAAGTGGGAATGGTGCAGGCGAAGGTGCCGTATCTGACCGAAGATCAACTCGCCGTCGCCGACGCCGGGATTCTGCCGCACGAATCGCCGTTCCCCGCGCCGATGCTGCGCATGGTGGACCGCATCGACGGCTATCTGCCCGACGGCGGCGCGAAAGGGCTCGGCTTGGTGCAGGGCCGCATCGCGGTCGATCTGGCGTTCTGGTTCTTCGCCGCGCACTTCTTCCAAGACCCGGTCTGGCCCGGATCGCTCGGTGTGGAGTCGTTCCTGCAACTGCTGAAGTACGCCGCGTGGAAGCGCTGGGGCGAGCCCGAAGCCGACGGCTGGCAGACGGTGGCCCCGAACCGCAAGCACGCGTGGACCTACCGCGGCCAAGTGCTGCCGACCGACTGCGAAGTCGTCGTCGTACTGGAAGTGACCGCCGCGGATGAAGCGAATCGCCGCTTGACCGCGGACGGGTTTCTCACGGTCGACGGCCGGGTGATTTACCAGATGACCGGCTTTACGCTGGAGTGAAAACGAGTTAAGCGAGATACCACACACCCTCGCGTGAACACGATTCCAAAATGCTTAACTCGATCACCCGTGGCTTAACTGACCATGCCGGGTAACGGGTTACGGAGGCGGTGCGATGTGGCTATTCGATTTTTGGCTGTTCGAATGGTGGGCCGGTCTCAGCCCGTGGATCCGCTTCGGCGTGGCCCTGCTGTTCCTGGCACTCTCGACGATTCTCTGGTTCCTCGGATATTTCTTCCCGTGGGGATGGGGCGTTGGCATCATCCTGTTGCTGTTCTCGTTCCCCTCCCGCGCCGAGAAAAAAGGCTACCACGACTTTTGAGCGAGAGTTTGAACCAGTGATGGCTTCGGCTTGACGGAACTCCGCCCGCGGGGGAAGCTGCCTGCGTCGAGATGCCGACCCCAGGAGTGCGCCGGTGCGGAAACGGAATTTGCTCCGCTACATCCCGGGGCTGGCCCGGGTGGCCGAGGCGCTCGACGGGGCGGAGCGACACAATGCTTTTCT
>JAYTBD010000564.1:0-3893 GCA_043737155.1 Fimbriiglobus sp.
AAGTCCTACTGATTCGCAGGTAGTTGGGATTGTGGCTAGAGGCCCGACATTGGCCGATGTCGGGCCTCGAAGACTCGACCCGACCTACAACGCGGACTATCTGCGGATCAGTAGGCGTGCTTGGTCGGTCCAAAATACTTGGGTGTGGGGGAAGTGTCGCGCTGGACAGACGCCTCACTCCCCGAACAGCCACGCCACCAACTCCTCGCCGTGGGCGTAGTCCTCGACGATGACATCCGCCCCCAAGTCGATCAGCATCGTCCGCTTCAACGCGTTGATACCCGGAACTCCGACCTCGGCGCTGGCGACGCCGACCACCGTGCCGCCGGCGCGCTTCACTTCGACCGTCTCCGCGTAGCCGTCGCCGAAGCCGAGCAGCGCTTCGCCCGGCAGGTCGAGCTCCTTGAGGAAGTTCTCGATGACGGTGCGCTTGCTGAAGTCCGGCGTGTTGTCGGCGGGGCCGTGGATGCGGGCGCCGAAGAACTCCGCGACGCCGAGGATGTCGCACTCGCGCTTCACGAATTTGATGTCGGTGCCGCTGGCCAAGAGCAGCGTGACGCCGCGGCGGCGGAGGTTGTCGAGCAAGGAGAGGGTGCCGCGCACGGTCCATGCGGCAGGGTGGTCGGCGCCGCTCGTGATGCGTTGCTGCCGCGCGGCCGAGAGAGTGATGAGGCCGCCGAGGAAGACTTGCAGCATCGCGTCGGGATCGGCGGTGTTGCCGGTGCGTTCGGCGATGATCTCGGCGAGCCGCCGCATCTGGTGGATCGACGGCTTGCCGCTGAGGAGGAGCATCTCGCGTTCGAGGTATTCGATTTGGCTCGGATCGCCGAGGTGTTCGATGCCGATCTCGGCCATGAGCCGCGACCAACCCTCGCGCAACAGCGAGACGGTGCCGTCGAAATCGAAGACCGCGGCGCGATAGCGGCCGCGGTTCGGGGGCGTGCGGATCAGTTCGATGGCGTCGGGCAGCACGGGTTTTCCGGTGGCGGGTAAACCACCAGTTTAGGACTCGGCCGCCCGGTCCGTCACGCTTTCCAGAATCGCGGTAGCTCGCAGCGCAGGAATTTCCACAGGCCGCGCACGGTCAGCCAACTCTTGTGCGCTTTATCGCGGCGGCCGGTGCAGTAGCGCACGCCCGTTTGCAAAGTCTTCTCCAGCAGTTGCACCGGCGTGTCGATCGTCACGAGGATTTTGTACAGGAGCAGTGCCGTGGCGCCTACGCCGGCCTTGCGGAAGTAATGCACGTAGCCGATGGCCACGTTCGGCTGCGCGAAGCCGACGTTCGCCCGGCTCGACACGCGGCCGTAATGCAGGATTTCCACGTCGCTGAAGAAGACGACTTCGCCGTGCCGACCGGCTTGGGTCGAGAGGTCGATGTCCTCGCCGCCGAAGCGGTAGCGCTCGTCCCAGCGGCCGGAGCTTTCGAACGCCGCGCGGGGGAGGAACACGGCGGCGCCCATCAGCACTTCGACATTGCGAACTTCGCGCGGATCGAACGTCTCGCGGCGGTAGCGGTAGTACGCCGGGCGGAAGAGCCGCGTCCAGCGCAGCAGGCTGATGCGGTGGAACAGGGCGCCGAGGGTCGGCTTGGTGCGGTAGGAGATCTGCGCTTGGCCGTCGGCGCCCAGCAAGCGCGGACCGATCATCGAGACGTCCGGGTTCGCCTCGGCGTACTCGACGAATTCGATCAGCGCGTGCGGCGGCACTTCGGTGTCGTTGTTCAAGAAGAAAAGGTAGTTGCCGCGGGCCAGCCGCGCGGCTTGGTTGTTCGCCCGGCTGAAGCCGACGTTCTCGCGGTTGCGGACCAGCACGACGTCCGGGAACTCGGCTTCGACCATGTCGGCGGCGCCGTCCTCGGAGGCGTTGTCGACGACGATCACCTCGAGCGGCACGCCCTGCTCTTGCTCCAAGAGCGAGAGCAAGCAGGCGCGCAGCATCTCCCGGCAATTCCAATTGGCGATGCAAACGGAGACGAACGCCTCCGCCGCGCGGTAAGGAATCGAGGGGGTATCCGCATAGTCGAGCGGGGCGGGGGGTGCATCCTGCACGGTGCGAAGCATCGTTGTGTCCCCGGGTGGGGCCGCGGCCGAGCCCCCATCCGTGGGGGCGGCTCTCCGGTGACCGGGGAAACTAGCACGAGTGGAAAGCGTGTGTCAATTCCGAGTCGGATTCGAAAAGAGTCCGGCGACAACACCCACGCGCAAGCTCATTTCCGCCTGCTTGCTTGTGGGTCACGGGGAAGGCAATCATGCCCCGCCGTCTTGCTCTGGCTGTTGGTTCGGGCACGGATTCCGGCCCCGGTGGAAGCGACCGTCCTGACGACGGCACCGCCCGCGGCCCGCGGTCAATTTTACTTCGAACCACCAGCGACACCCAACCCCGTTTCAAGAACAGCGGGTCGAGTTCGTCGAAGTCGCGGTCGGTGGTGAGCAGCGTCGCGCCGAGGCTCACGGTGGTCGCGGCGATTCAGAGGTCGTTCTTGCCCAAACTCCGCCCCCGATCTTGGAAATGCGCGTCGATCGTGGCGTAGTTGTCGACGATGTCTCGCGAATCGAGGGGGACTTCATCGAAGTATCCGAGGATGAATTCCATCTGATCGAGCTTGGCCTCGCCCCAGTGGAATTGCAACGCCAGCGATCTCAATTCCCCCGAAGAGACGATGGAGATCTTGGGCCTCGGCTCGATCAGGAGCAGTTGGTAGTCGTCGCGGATCCCGGTCCAAAGTTTGTCGCTGCGGACGTAGTGGACCATGATATTGGTGTCGAGAAGATACAGTGGCGAAGCCATTAGGAGAGCCTCTCGAGCGCCTCGAAAATCTGTTCGTCCGTTTCGTCGCCCGGCCATTGGCCTTCGACGACATCCGCGAGGGTTGTCCCCTCCGGCAACGGTCGTCCCAAGCGGACGGTCTTCATCACGCGGGCCCGACTCGCCAGCATCTCTCCTTCGCTGCGATTAACGAGTTTGTTCACCGCCATGGTGAGCGCATCGGGATTCTCCGGGGCGTCAATGGTCTTGTCTTCTACTTTCGTGGGTATCATGGCTTGTCCTCTTCGTTGTCTCAATTCTAACCGCATCTTGCGCCAACCTCCAATTGCATCCTGCCAGAAACCCACCGCCCCGCCTCCGATTCACCTGCCATTCCGGCACTGGCCGCGGCGCGGCGGGCGCAAGTCCCGTTCCAAAGCGTGCGAAATCCATGGCTTGCGACGTAGGTCCTGCGCGGCACGCGGGTTGCTCTGTCGCCTCCACCCGTTACTGCATTGCTTCCCACGGAGTCGGTTCCCCCATGGCCTCCAAACAACTCGTTTTCTCCGACGACGCCCGCACCAAGCTCTTGGCCGGGGCTTCCAAGCTCGCCAAAGCCGTGCGCAGCACCCTCGGGCCACGCGGTCGCAACGTCATCCTCGACAAAGGCTGGGGCGCGCCGAACATCACCAAGGACGGCGTCACCGTCGCCGAGGACATCGACCTCGCCGACCCGTTCGAAAACATGGGCGCCCAACTGGTCAAAGAAGCCGCGTCCAAGACCTCCGACATCGCCGGCGACGGCACCACCACCGCCACCGTGCTCGCCGAGTTCATCTTCCGCGAAGGGCTCAAGTCGGTCGCCGCCGGCGGTGACCCGATGTCGCTCGTCCGCGGCATTCAAATCGCCGTGGAGAAGGTCGTCGAAGAGCTGCACAAACTCGCCGACCCCATCGACCCCAAGGACATGAAGGCGATCACCGAAGTCGCCACGATCTCCGGGAACAACAATAAAGAGATCGGCGCCAAGCTCGCCGAGGCGATGAAGAAGGTCGGCGCCAGCAACGGCGTCATCACCATTGAAGAAGGCAAGACCCCCGAGACCGAAGTCACGGTCGTCCAAGGGATGCAATTCGACCGCGGTTACC
>JAYTBD010000565.1:0-3891 GCA_043737155.1 Fimbriiglobus sp.
CGGGCGTATCGTTCGCGGGCACCCACAAGGGGTGCCCCTACGGTTGATGTGTTGTGTGACAATTTGCAGCGGTCGGACCACTATCAAACTCGGCGCGTCGGCCGGCGATTCGCGTTCTAAGCTTGAGCTCCCGAGCCGGTGCGAGATCCGTCCGATGAACCCGCCGCTCTCCGGCACCAATACCATCTGGACGACCCCCAGCCCGAACTCCCGACAGGGGGCCCCGTCGCCCGCCGAGATGCTCCGCCGCGCGCACGCGCGACTCGCCGAGCGATTCGACCCGTCCAAGATCCGGCACAAACCTCTTTCGATCTTGCGTCAGGAAGCGCGTCGACTGCTCGACCCGTATTTCGAAGTCGAATGGCCGGCGTTGTCGAAACCCGACCGCGACAAGCTGATCGGCGAGATTTTGACCGAAGCCCCCGGCTTCGGGCCGCTGGAAGAACTTTTCCGCGACGAGGCCAACCAGGAAATCATGGTGATCGCAGCGACGCAAATTATCGCGAAGAAAGTGGATGCGTGGGTGCCGACGAGCGTGCGTTTCCGGGACGGTGGACAATTTCGCAGCTACCTGACCCGGCTCCTCGAGTCCGGCGAATCGCTGGTTCAGGCCCCGGTTGCCACCGGCGGTTTCGATGTGCGCCTCTCCATCGGCTTCCGCTTGATCGCCGTGCTGCCGCCCGCGATCATGGATCAACCCCCGCTCGTGCTGTTCGTCCGGAGTGAGCCGGTGCCGATTCCGCGCGGCGCATCGTCGGTCATCATGTCCAATCTGCACCGCACCCTCCCGAGCGGCAGCATCAAGTCCCCGATCCCTCCCACCGCGACCTCGAGCGGAGTCGTGGCAACCCCGCCGCCGCGCCAGTCGGGCTTCGTGGCCATGCCCCCGCCGCGAGTCGTCGAAGATCCGCACGTCCGATTGAAGGAACGCGTCACCGAGCGGATCATCGCCAAGTGCGCCGCCGCCGGAGTTTACGATTTGTCCGTCATACCTTCCGGGGAACTCCAGCGCGTCATCCACGCGCATGTCCTCGAGATTTCGATGCTCGAACGGATTTCGGTAGAGGAAACCGCCAAAGAGCGGATGGTGCTTGAGATCCTCGCCAAGATGAACCGCTGAACCAGAATCGAGTCGGGTCCGGATCCCTTTTCCCAGTGGCCGTCATCATGTGATGCTGGACGCCACGCAGTCAGTACAAGTCGAATTGTCAGTCGAATTTGTGCCGGAGCCGGCGGGAATTGATGTCGAGGACTTCGAGGATGCGGAAGACAGGCTCGGTGCAGATGTGGTTGCTTTCGGCCCAGCAGATCACGTCCAGATTCTCTTCGCCCGATTTGAGCCGATCAAGGATCGGGACTAGCAAATCCCCATCTTGTTCGAACGACCGCTGCAAGAGGCCGAAGTCGCCGCGGTCGAGTTCGATCCAGAAGCGCTTGCCTTGGAGATGCTCGAGCCAGCGCGCCCGCAGATAACCGCGCCAGTGCTGATTGACCCAGCGTTTCACGGCCGACTCGCCGAGGTCGTAACCGACGCGCTCACTTTCGATCCATTTGAAGTCGCGGATCTCGTTCTCGCTTTCGACGTACACGCTCAACTCCGGAACCTTGCGGTCCGAGAAGGAGAGGGTCGAGGAGAGGCGGTCCCGTTCCATAGTTTGCAGTTTAGCTTAGGGTGCGGGTGGCAAGCAAGTGGTTTTGTGAAAAATTCCACTTCACGGCCGCAACCGCGTGTTGATGAACTCGACGAGCACGGCGAACGCCATCGCGAAGTAGATGTAGCCTTTGTCGATGTGCTGGCCCAGACCTTCTGCGACGAGGAGAACCCCGATCAAAACGAGGAAGCTCAGCGCGAGCACTTTCACCGTCGGATACTTCTCGACGAACCGGCTGATCGGCTCCGCGAACAGCAGCATGATAAGCACGGCGATCACCATCGCGGTGATCATGACCCAGAGCTGATCGACCATCCCGACGGCGGTGATGACCGAATCGAGCGAGAAGACGATGTCGATAATCGCGATCTGCACGATCACCGACGCGAAGCCCGCCGCTTTCCTCGGGAGCGAACTCTCGGTCTGTTGGGCGTCCTTGACCTTCTCGTGCATCTCGTAGGTGCTCTTGCCGATCAGAAACGTCCCGCCCACGAGCAGGATGATATCGCGCCACGAGACGCCGCGGGCCGCGTGGTCGCGGAAGAGGGGCATGTCGGGCAATTCGAAAAGGGGTTTGGTCAGACCGAGCAAAAACGAAAGCGTCGCGAGCAAGAGCAACCGCGTGGCGAGCGCGGCCCCCAAGCCGATGCGTCGGCCCGTGCGCTGTTGCTCGGGGGGGAGCTTGCTCGAGATGATCGCGAGGAAGATGACGTTGTCGATGCCGAGGATGACTTCCATTAGCGTGAGCGTGACCAGACCGATGATGGCGGCGAGCAAGCCGAAGTCGCCGGGCTTGTTGAACTTGAGTTTCAACCCTTCCGCCAAGGGGAGTTGCCGCACTTCCGCACCGTCTTTGACCGGCAGACTCTCGGTCAGCAATTGACCGTGGAAGAGATGGCCGTCGGCGAGTTCGATCGTGGCGGTTACGATGCCGTCTTCGAGTTTGTCGATGGTGAGTTGCCTGATCTTAACCGTGTCGAATTCGGTAGTTCCGTAGGCCGGCTTGAACCGCACCGTGGCGAACATGGGGTCGCCCTCGAACTTCGATGGGGAAGTGCCTTCCGGCATTTCGACTTGGACCCGGAGGCCTTCGACGACGCTCGGGATCGTAGGGGCGGGGGCGGGGGCGGAGGGTGGAGTTTCGGGGAGTCCGCGCACGACCCCCGTGAAGACCCAACCCGCGAGCAACGCGCAACCGAGGACCAGCACAAAGCGTCGCGGAGAAATCATCGGCTCGGTCCTTGGAGTCTTTTTCGTGCGGTTGTTCTACCGAGTGGGCGGAAAGCCCGCAAGCACAGGCCGACTTCCGAAGTCCTTTCCATCCGCATTCGTCATCGGGGTGGACTTCCGAAGTCGAAGCCGGACTTCGGAAGTCGGGGCATCCGTATCATAATCGCATGAAACCCATCGAAGACTACCCATTGGCCGAGTACCTCGCCGGGGCCGTCGAAGCGGCGACCATCGGCGCGGCGATCCTCGAAGATTGGCGCAGCAAGTTCCACGTCACCGAAAAGGAACGCAACAACCTCGTGACCGAAGCCGACATCGCATCGCAGAAAGCGGTGCGGGCTTCGTTGCTGGGCAAATACCCCGACCACGCGTTCGTCGGGGAAGAAGATCACTTCGGCAAGAGCATCGAAAACACCCGACCGACGGGAGACGAGCCGGCCTGGATCGTCGATCCGCTCGACGGTACTTGCAATTACGTCCACGACTTCCCGGCCTACTGCGTGTCGATCGGCCTATGGCTCCACGGTGAACCGGTGGTCGGTGTGATTCTCGATCCGCGCATGAAGGAACTGTTCACTTGCGCGAAAGGGCAGGGGGCCTTCCTCAATGGCAAGCCGATGCGCGTGAGTCGCACGGCGATGCTCGGCGATTCGCTGCTCTGCACCGGCTTCCCGTCGAACTTCGAAACGCAAATGCGGAACCTCGAAGCGTGGAAGCGGGTCGCCAAGCATTCGCAGTCGATCCGGCGCACCGGATCGACGGCCCTCAACTTGGCCTACGTCGCCTGCGGCCGATTGGACGGATACTGGGCCTACGACAACTGGAGTTGGGACGTCGCGGCGGGGGCGGCGCTCGTCCTAGAAGCGGGCGGGGCGATGAACGCCGCGGACGGCGCACCGTTCGACCCGTTCCGCATGGATTGCTGCGCGACCAACGGAATGGTGCAGCGCGAATTGCTCAGTGCACTGGCGAGCGGCACGGCGTGAGCGTACCGTGGGTTGGCCAGTCC
>JAYTBD010000566.1:0-3885 GCA_043737155.1 Fimbriiglobus sp.
TTCGCCGGGATCACCCGTTTGGCCGTTGCCGCCGGGCCCTCCGGACTGGCCATCCTGGCCGGACGTGGAATCGGCGTCTCCGAAGAAGTTGCACTGCGCCCGCCGTCCGTCGGCGGCCCGTGGCATCGAAGCGCCGCCGGCCGCGTTGTCTTTGTCGGCGCCCGGCTTGCCGGACATGTCCCATTTTGTCCCGTCGGCCATCGGAGATTCCTCCCGTTTGTGGTTCAAGGCTTGGTGGGTGATTGCGCGGACAACGCGGTCCAATTCACTTGCAGTGCCGCGGACGCGATGTGGATGATGTCCCTGATACTGCCCCGCATCTTGCCGGTCACGTCCACGCTGAGGTAGCGGCCGCGCTGGACGATCCGAGAGCCTCTGTACGCCAGGAAGTTGTCCGCGATGACGAAATTCGTGTCGGCGTCCAAGACCAAGGTTCCGCCGCGGCCGACGACGATGTCGCCGAACGCAGTGAACAGACTCACGACTTGCAAATTCGCCACAAAATCCGGAACGAACGCTTCCCGAACACTGTGCGTCACCCGTGCGGACAACGAAGCCGCCGCGAAATCCGCCGGGTCGGCATCTCGGGCCGGCACTCCCGATGCATTGCCCGCTCGACGCCTCCGGGTACAGCCGCAGTCCTCGTGTCCCTCATCGAGTGGGAACAATTTCCTGACGAGTTTGGGAGGCACCCTGTCATCGGGGTCGAGTGCCCCTAGGACTTCGCGTATGTATGGCACGCTGTAGCCATCGAGCCTGCCGTCCTCGTCGAGTTCCGCGAAGTTGACGAAGCCGTCGGTCTTCTCGATCCGCTCGAAGGCGGCACGGTCCGACAATCGGGGAGCGTTCGGAGGTGGTAGTCCAGCTAACACCAGAAGTGCGGCGACCGAGCGGGGTCGCATCTTGAGAATCGGAATGCCGGTCTCTCTCGCGCTCTTGACGCTGAGTGTCACGGTCTCCCCGTCCTCAACGAGCAGCGACGGGAAGCGACCATCCTCATTGCGGTAAAGCATACTTGTCTCCAATCATCGGGAATGGAACAAACTTTGAACCCGCCGACCAAGCGATTGACCAAAAACAAACCCCTTCTTCCAAATACGGCTTCCGTTGAATCCAAACACTCTTTCCGTGGGGTGTTCATTTGGCATTCGCCTTCCGAAAATCATCCACACAAGCCCGGATCCTGTCAACAATAATATGACTAAGATATTCAAAAAGGGGTCTGGCAACTCGTAGGGTACCCCCATCCCACTGAGGCAACGCCGATGACACCGCAACGCATCCTCGTCACCGGGTCGGCGGGACGGCTGGGGCGGGCGGCTGTGCGGGAGCTGGTCGCACGGGGGCACTCCGTGCTCGGGTTCGACCGACGACCGACGCCGGGCTTGGCCGAGTTCATCGTCGGGAGCCTGCAAGATGCGGATGCGCTGAACCGGGCCGCCGCCGGCGTCGATGTGCTGATCCATCTCGCCGCGACTCCGGACGACGCGTGCTTCCCCAGGGGCCTGCCGCCCGACGACGGCGATAACTTCTTGACCGAGTTGGTGCCGAACAACATCGTCGGTGGCTACCACGTTCTGGAAGCGGCCCGCAACAACGGCGTGAAGAAAGTGCTCTTGGCCAGCACCGGGCAAGTCGTGGATGGTTACCTCGACGCGGGGCGCACGCCGGTGTTGACGGGTTGGCCGACGCATCCGCGGTATTTGTACGCCAGTACCAAAGTCTTCCTCGAAGCGCTCGGGAGTGCTTACGCCCATGCGCACGGGATGAAGGTGATCGCCGTGCGGCTCGGGTGGTGCCCCCGCGATGCCGGGCAAGTGGCTCAGATCGCCGCCAGCCCGGAGGATCAAGATGTGTTCCTCAGCCCCGGCGACGCGGGCCGGTTCTTCGCCTGCGCCGCGGAAGCGGATTCGGCGCGCCTCCCGCCGTTCGCCGCGCTGTTCGTCACGAGTTTGCCGCTCCGGCATCCGCTGTACGATTTGACGCCGACGCGGGAGTTGGTGGGTTTCGCACCGCAGGACAGTTGGCCCACGGGAACGGAGAGTTAGAAGTGCTGGTCACGAAAGTGTGAATCGACGGGAAACGAAGCGGATCCGCGCAAATCGGGTCTGAGCGGCATTCGTTCGGATGGGCGCTGAAAAACCTCGGGTTCAGCGTCAATTCAATTTTACTCCGGCAAGAAGATCCGGCATTTTCGATAAATTCGCTGCATTCCGCCATATTGCATTCTACGTGAGTGTGCCGCATTCCGTTCGCGCAGGGCGAACATGGGTTGCCATCTCGGGAATCAGATATGCACGCGACTCGTCGAAGCCCAAGCCCGATCCCGGGTGATTATCGCAACGACCCGACCACGGTCACGCCGATGCCGGCGAAGGTTTTGAACCTCCGGCCACCCGCGGCCAACGATGTCAAAACCGATTGCATTCTGGGGCCGAACGCGTCGTTGGAATCGCAAGGGCTGTCGATGCCGCGCGTCGGGGATCTGTTCCTCGGGTTCAAGATCGTCGATAAGCTCGGGGAAGGTGGCTTCGGCTCCGTGTTCCTCGCCGAGCAACTCGGGCTGGCGGGGCGCCCCGTCGCCCTGAAGTTCACCAGTCGGCCGAACCACGAACCGGAACGGCTCGCCAGCCTCCAGCACACGAACATCGTGCCGGTCTACTCCGTCCATACGATGCCGCCGATCCAAGTCTTGTGCATGCCGTATTTGGGTCGGCAAACACTCCACGACGTGTTGCAGATCGTCTCGGAAACGAAGATGCTCCCCGCGACCGGGGCGGGACTCTTGAGCACGGTGAACGCATTCAAGCCGGACACCAAGAAGCGGTCTTCGAAGACGAAACCGTTCGAGAACAACAGTCCGGGGCCGAAGAGCGGCGGGGTCCGCGCCGCCCTGCCCCGTCCGCAGCCGGTCCGGGAATTGCTCGGTCGGTTGTCGTTCCCGGATTCCGTCGTGTGGCTCTTCACCCGCCTGGCCGAAGCGTTGGCCCACGCGCACGAACGCGGCATTCTGCACCTCGACTTGAAGCCCAGCAACGTGCTCGTCACCGACGACGGCGTGCCGATGATCTTGGACTTCGGCCTCGCCCACGACGTGAACAGCGGCCGGTACGACCAGTCCGGTGGAACGCTCCGGTACATGTCGCCGGAGCAGCTCGAATCGTACGGCGAGCATCGCGGAATCTCGCCCGACGTCCGCATGGATCTCTACTCCCTCGGCGTGATGTTTTACGAGTTGCTCACGGGGCAACACCCGTTCGAGCGGTCGATGGAATCGGGCCTCTCGATGGGCACGATCCTCCTCGCCCGCCGGGACTTCGCCCCGCGCCTGCGGACGTTGAATCCCAATATCAGTCCGGCCATCGAATCGATCGTGTTGAAGCTGCTGAACCCGGACGCCGAGAACCGCTACCAAACGGCGGCGGAACTGCTCACCGATTTGACGCTGCATCAAGAGAATCGCCCGCTGAAGTTCACGCGGAATCCGTCGTTCGTCGAACGGCTCCGGAAGTACCGCCGACGCCATCCGGTGCAAGCCGTGGTGCTCGTGGCCGCGGCGTTGGCATTGACCACGTTCGGGGCGAGCGGCGCCGCCATCCAGCAATCGCGGCAGCGCACCACCGCGGAATCGACGATCCAAGCCGGTCGGTTGCACGAGGCCGTACCGGGTCTGCGCATCGACTTGACGACGATGGAACATCGTTCGGTTCGGGCCGAAGCCTTGGCCAAAGTCGAAGTCTGGTTCGGGCGGTACGACGTGACCGCCAATTCCAAGTGGCTCGACCACGAGGGTGTGCGCCGGTTGACCGATGCGGACCGCGGACGACTCACGCATGAAATCGGCGAGCTGGCCCTCCTGTGCGGCCACGCCGAGAGACTCAACGC
>JAYTBD010000567.1:0-3882 GCA_043737155.1 Fimbriiglobus sp.
CGAAGTCGCCGAGCGAGCCTCGGCGACCAGGACTTCTGAAGAATCGAGAAGACGGGTTCATTCCGAAGGAAACGACGAGTTTTTCAACACCCTGCTAGACAGTAGACTCGTCTTGCGATGCAGAATACATTCCGAGGACTTCCGAAGTCGAAGCCGGACTTCGGAAGCCGGGTCCTCCTACCACGACCCCAAGCAACACCCGGCTCCCGGGCCGCCGTTGACGATGGGCAAGATCCGGCGTTCGAACGGCAGCTTCAGATACTCTGCGCGATCGTAGACAACCTTTCCATTCATGATCGTTAGCACTGCGTGTGTGGAATGCTCGAACGGGTCTCCGTCGTAGAGCACCAGATCGGCGACCTTGCCCGCTTCCAAACTACCGAGATCCTTGTCGATGCCGAGGAACTTCGCGGCATCGAGGGTGACCATCTTCATCGCCGCGGCGTGGCCCAATCCGTTGGCCGCGGCCATCGCCGTCTCGCTGCGCAGGTTGCGGATCTTCGGCACATAGCTCTCGTAGGCCGTACCGAGGAGAACTTGAACGCCGGCTTTCTGCAAGATCGCCGCGTTCGCCAATAGGGTGTGCGAGGTCTCCATCGAACCCGCCGCCCGCTGCATCGTCGGATGGACAATGACGGGGATTTTCTTTTTCGCCAGCTCATCCGCCATCATCCACGCTTCGGTACCGAGCGCGATCACCGGCTTCAATTTGAACTCCTCGGCGATGCGGATGCCGGTGCGGATGTCGTCGACGCGGTGGGCCGCGAAGATCACCGGCGCCTTGCCTTCGAGCGCCGGCAACCACGCCTCGTGTTTCGGGTTGTTCGGCACCGTCCCCCTTTTGTCCTTGTAGGCCTGTGCCTCGGCGAGTTGCTTGCGAACCAGCGCCGCCGTGCCCATGCGCGTGCCGGGGGCTTTGCCTTTGAAGGCGTCCTTCGGCGTTTCGCCGAGATTGACGAGCATGGCGAAGCCCTTGTTGAGCGTGGCCCCTTCGGTCGTGCGTCCGTCGCAGCGGAAGACGCCGCTGGTCCCCGCGATCACGTTCGCCCGCCCAGCGCTGCTATGGACGACCGTGACACCATTGGCCCGGAGGAACTCGAGCAGCGGCTCCAACGGGTTGAAACCGTCGAGCACACGGAGGTCGGATTGGTTCGGGTCGCTCGGTTCGTCCTGATCTTGGTCGGCCGGGATGTTCCAAGCCCCGGCGATGCCGGCGACGGTGAAGGCATCGATCAAGCCGGGGGAAACTTGCGCCGTGCGGATCACGGTGGCTCCTCCGGGTTCCCGAACATCGCCGGCGCGACCGACGGCCACGATCTTCCCGTCCCGGACGACAACGACTCCGTTGTCGATCACTGGGCCGGCCCCCGTATGGACACGGCTGGCCTGGATCACGATCACTCCCGTGGCTGTCGCGGGTGCGGGGACACCCATCGCGGCCGGCACCTCGATTTCATTCGCCGGAGCCTTTGCAACGGTGACTTTCGGAATCTCAAATCCCTTCGCCAGCAAGAATCCACCGTCGCGCAAAGCCACATCATTCCCGAGCCCCGCATCGAAGACCTTACGCCCGTCGATCCACGTCTGCTGCACCTTCGTGTAAACGCTGAACGGCGCCCCGCTCAAGATCACGAAGTCGGCGTCCTTGCCTTTCTCCAGCGAGCCGATGCGGTCGTCGAGGTGCAGGATTCTCGCCGGGGTGATCGTCAGCGCCCGCAGCGCCGCCGCTTCGCTCATGCCGCCGCGCAGGGCCATGCTGCCCGTGCGAAGGAAGAACCGGCTCTCGGTGATGGAGTCATCGGTATTGATGCAGACCGGCACGCCGGCTTTGTCGAGGATGGCCGCGTTTTCTTCGAGTAGGCCCATCGTCTCGGCTTTGCCGCCGGGGCTGTCGATGAGCGTCAGCGACACCGGGATCTTCTTCTTCGCCAACACCTCGGCGACTCGGTAGCCCTCTGTCGCATGTTGGAGAACGAGTTCGAATCCGAACTCTTCGGAGATCCGGATCGCGGTGAGCAAGTCGTCGGCCCGATGGCAGTGGAAGTGAACCGTGCGTTTCTTCTCCAAGACTTCGACGAGCGGTTCCAGCGACACATCGCGGTCGGGCTTCTTGTCGCCTTTCAGCTTCTCCCTGTACTCCTTGGCTTTGACGAACTGCTCGCGCTGGAGGGCCGCGACTTTCATCCGCGTGAACGGGGCCTGCCCTTTGTTCCTCCCGTAGCCCTTGGGATTCTCTCCGTTGGCCATCTTCAATCCACCGAGGATTTTGACGCCCTTGTTGTCGCCGAAGATCTGCATCTCTTCGACGCTCTTGCCGCGGAGCTTGGCGTAGAGCGTTTGCCCGCCGATGACGTTCCCCGAGCCGGGCATGATGTTCGCCGTCGTGATCCCTCCCGCCGTCGCCATGCGGATGCCGGGATCGTCGGGATTGATGCTGTCGAGCGCTCGCACCCCGCTCTGCACGGGGCCGCTCATCTCGTTGCCGTCCGAATTCGCGGGCACGTTCGGCTTCGACCAAAGCCCGATGTGCGAGTGCGTATCGACGAGGCCGGGGATGATCACCGCGCCTTTCAAGTCGACGGTCCGGAAGTTCGTCGGCAGCTTCACGCTCTCGCCCGGTCCCGCTTCGACGATCTTGCCATCGCGGATCCAGAGCGTCGCCTTGGCGATCGGCTTATCCCCGACGCCGGTGTACAGCGTGGCGTTGACGAACGCGACAGAACGGAAGTCCGAAGGCGGCTCGGCCGATTCCGGTTTTTGCCCGAGGGCGACGAGCAAAAGCAGCGGCAACAGCAGCGGGAGCAATGTCAAACGCATGGGGGATCTCGCGGGCCGGCGGAAATCTCGGAACGTACACAATTGCAAATGCCTGTGCTACGGCTATCATCGGGGGTCGGGACCGCGGTGCCCACTTCTTTCGCCGCCCGGTTCCGCTTCCCCGAGGAGTTCCGCATGTTCCGAATGAAGCGCGTCCACGTCTACCAGTGCGAAGTCGAGGACATCCCCGGCGGGGCCGCCGCGAAGCTCAAGGCGATCGCCTTGGCCGGCGCCCACTTGGAGTACGTCCATACCGAGCGCTCGGCGATGAAGTCCGGCGCCGGCACTCTGACGGTCGCGCCGCTGCAAACCAAAGGCGAGTTGGACATCGTCAAAGGCGTCGGCATGCTCGAGGTGCAGAAGCCGACGGTCATGCGGTTCGAGGGGGACGACAAAGCCGGGCTGGGCGGCCGGGTGACGCAGGCGTGGGAGGCCGCCGGGATCAACCTGCACGGCCTGATGATGGCCGTGGTGAACGGCAAGTTCGTCGGCTATGCCACCTTCGACAGTTCGGACGACGCCAACACCGCCGCGGTGATCCTCGCCGACATCGGGGCCAAGGAAAAAGAGTGAGCCGGAGTCGTGCGAGCCGGGTGATCGCCCGGCTCGCGGCGGAGTCACTTCGCCTTGGTCGCGCCGGTTCGGAAGACCCACAAGTACGGCACGGCGGGGCGACCGTCGCCGTCTTGGAAGTTGTCGAACTCCTCGGTGTTGATCCAGATCGCGTAGGTCGTGTCGGGTTTCAGCGTCACCGCCCGGACGCAGGTTCTGCCGTCTTTGTCGTAAGCTGGCTTCTGGGCTTTCACATCGGCACCGTAGCGTTTGTCCGCGACCCAGCTCCACGACGAATTCGCTATTTTCTTGCTGAAGGTCACACGGATCTCTTTGAGGGCGGGGTCGACCTTCTCCGCACCCGCTTCCGGGATCGTCTTCACCACGACCGGCCGGGCATCGGCGACGCCGAGGTCGCCGGGCGCCGCGGGTTCGTCCGCGAAGGAGACAGCCGCGCAGACCATCGCGAAAGCAATTGCCGGGAGGAGGTTCCGTTTCGACATGATGAATCAC
>JAYTBD010000568.1:0-3880 GCA_043737155.1 Fimbriiglobus sp.
CGCGGTGGAGGTGATCGAGTTCGCCCGGAAGCACACGGCCCGCGTGGGCGGTGCTCTGGACGAGATCCGGCGGCACGTCGAAGCCCTCGTCGCCAAGCGGGACGAGCGGCGGGACGGGTTCGCGGCGGTGATCAAGAAGGCGATGCGCGAGCAACTCGGCGGCGACTCCGAAGAAGCGATGAAGGCCCTGGCCAAGCACGGACTGAGCCGCGGGCTGGCGAAGCAGGCGGTCGAGATGGTGGCCGGCGGTCGGTTCACCATCTTCGCCCTGGTGGACGCGCTCACGCGCCTCGCCGGGCAAGTCGAGTACGCCGGCGACCGGGTGGCACTGGACGTTCAGGCCGGGAGTTTGCTCGCCTTGGCCGCGTGAAAATAGGTTTGCCGACTTGATCCGACGCGACGGACCGATTCCCGGTTCCGGTCGCCCCGATGAAACGCGAGAGGTTGGTCCTGCACCACCGGACTTCTCGCCACTTCTCCCTTTCGTGTCAGCTCAGAAACGTGTGCGCGAGCACGACGATCGCTTTTGCGTACGGGGCCCTGCGGCAGAACGGTGCGTCGAGAACGGGGTTTCCGGAGGGAGGGTGCGGGAACCGCAGGTTCCTGCAAAGACGAGATCCAGTCTTGAAGATCGCGCCGGTCTGGTGGATCGGGGAATGAACGACTCGTCGGGTGTAGTTTCGCTTCGACGGGACAATCCACCATCGACCAGATCGCGGCAGAAACTTCGACCGTCGCGGAGAAAAAAATGAAGGCGCTCTTCGCGAGTTGCTGCTCACCCCCGAGCTGCCGTGACATCGGATCTCAGCGCAGGCGTCGGGGCTCCATTCTTCGGTCGCGGACCGTTTCCGAGTCGAAGACGAAGATCTCGGGCTGCGTTTGGGTCGGGATCGTCGCGATCAAGTCGACGATCCCATCGCCGTTGGCATCCCGCCCGGCGACACCGACGCCCCGCGTCGAAATCGGATCGCCCACGATCGCTTCGGCGAACAGAGTCGTCCCGACGAAAACGCGGACGTGCGGCCCGGCTCCCGGCCCGGCCCCGACGATGATGTCGGCCCGACCGTCGCGGTCGAAATCGCCGGCCGCGACGGAGACGCCGCCGTAGAAACTTTGGTCGTAGGCGAAGAAGCTGGCCAGTTCCGACCCCGTGCGACCACTGAATGCCTTGACGTGCGGCCCGGCCCCCGGCCCGGCCCCGACGATGATGTCGCCGAATCCGTCGCCGTCGAAATCGCCCCCGGCCACATTCACCCCGCCCGCGAAGCTCGGATCGAACGCGAAGAAGCTCCGCAGTTCCGCGCCCGTGGCCCCGCTGAAGACCTTCACGTGCGGTCCGGCCCCCGGCCCCGCCGCGACGATCAAATCCAGCCGGCCATCGCCATCGATATCGGCGGTCGCGACGTTCACACCGCCGAGAAAGGCTTCGTCGAACGCGAAGAAGCTGAAGAGTTCCGCGCCGGTCGCCCCGTCGATCAATTTGACGTGCGGCCCGGCGCCGGGCCCGGCGCCCGCCAGCAAATCGGGCGCGCCATCGCCGGTGAAATCGGCCGCGACGGCGGTGCCGGGCGCGCCGAACGGCGTGCGGGAATAGACTTCGACGCCGGTGCTCGCATCGGTCACCGCGATCGCGTCGGCCGCGCCGGGCACGGTCAACCAGCGCGAAACCGGCGGCGGGTTGCGCGGCGGCGGCGGAACGATCGGCGGCTCGTCGACGGGCCGCACCGTCACGGTGACTCGGCCGACAACTGAAGCGGTTCCGTCGGTCACGGTGTAGGTGAACGAGTCCGGGCCGTTGTAGTCCGCGTCCGGGCGGTAGGTCGCGGTGCCGTCGGCGGCCCAAGTGATTTTCCCATGCGCCGGAGAGCCTACCGCGACGATACTCAACACGTCCCCGTCCGCGTCGGTCGCCCCGGCCAACAGATCCAAGTCCAGCGCCGTGTCCTCGTCCATGGCCGGTGTCAGGCCGGAGGTCGTCGGCGGCGTGTTCAAGTCGAGTGCGTCGATGACGAGGATCCGCGCGCCTTGGTCCGTATTTACGCTGAGATAGTGTCGGCGGTTGCGGGTGACGACATCGGTAACCTCCCTGAACACTAGGTCGGTGACGAGTTGCCCGGTCGTTACGACGTAGTCGTTGAGGGTCATGACCGGCAGACCGGGCACCTTCACCCATGCGAACGCATCGCCGTAGTGATTGCTGAAGAGCATCCCGTCGTCGGCGACAACGACCTCCAAAAAGACGTTTTGAGCGTCGGTTTGTGAGAAGAACGGCCGGCCATCGGGGAGGCGAACGGGTTCCGCAATCTGCCAGTTCGCTCCGGAGAACAGAACCAGTTGATTGAGAATGAGTTCCGAATCAATGGGGTCGAAGACCCCGGCCCCACCCCCCACGAAGCGACCGTTCGGCGATATGGAGACCGCGCTGACGAAGTCGACGTCCGGCGTGGCGACCGGGTTGGGCAACGACACCTCCACATCCGTATCGATGTTGTAGACCCACGATTGGATGGACGTTGGGAAGAATACCGGCGGCCGCGCATGCGCACTGAGGACGACGATGTTGTCGTCGGAAATGCCCCATGCGTAGGAATCGAAGAAGGGGGTCGTCTCAGACCACGGCCCGTCGAGGGTGGCCCAGGTCTGCCCGAACGTCCCGACTCGGGCCGAAGGCCAATTTAAAGCGGTGGGGAAGTTGTCGTTCCCGCCGGACCAGCCGACGATGGTGCCGTTGCGGTTGATGTCCGTGACGTCACCGACGTTGATCTCGTCGTCCGGGTAGATCACCTCCTCCGGTGCCGAAGAATCCCAGACGGCCGGACGTATGGCCACGCCACCCGGCAAGTGGTAGAGATCGACGCCGACCACCCGTCCTTCGTGCACCGCGTCGAGAGCCACCTCCTCGGGGCTGAGGCTGGAGGAACTTCCGATGAAAGTCGCAGTGCGGAGGAGCGTTCCGTCGGATGCCAGCTCCAAGAACACGCCCCGGCCATTTTGGATCGTTTCGGTCGGAGGCCCTTGACCGACGACTTGGATCGTGCCGTCGGCGAGCACGTCCAGCCCGGCGACCTCGTTCAGGCCGGGCAACGCGAACAGCACCGCAGCCGGCACGTCGCGGGCTTCCAGCGAGAGGAGTTGCAAACGGGTGCGGCGGATCATGTCAGTGCTACCCGAGGAAGAAATTTGTACTGCGGTCGTAATAGACCAGGCGACGACGACGAGGGGGGAAAGTCGAAAGCTAAATCGAGAGCGTTTCGCCGAAGTGATCGTGTACCCAGCCGAACTACCAGTTTGTCATTGGAGTAGACTTTTTCCAGCGTGCCATCCTCCCACGGGATCCAAACTGCGGACCGATTCCATGGCCGTATCATTCCCCACAACGGGATCGGCCCACTCGATGAAATGTGCGGGGACGCCGCGGACGAGCCAGACGTGAAGGTTCGCCTGGAAGAACTCGACACCCGCCTCGGCTGCGGCTTTCGCCCGGACACGCATCACGACTCCACCACCCTTCGCCGCGACGACTTGGGCCGCGTAGGCCGGGCTCGTCGTGAGGTGAACGAACGCGCGGTTCATCGGCAGAAGCCCGTTCGCCAGCACGGCGGCGACTGCGTCTGCCGACGTGCCGTGCAAGAGGATCTCCGGTGGTGTTCGCAACTCCCCCGGCGACCCGAGCGGGACACTGTGGCCGTAGCGGGCGCGAACGAGTCCGTCCCGGACCTCGAACCGTCCGGGGTCGGTGCCGCGAACCGCGTCTTCGACCTGTTCGCGGTCGAGGGTGGCCCAATCGTAGTGGCTGAAACGAATGCCGACGACGAGTTCGTCCAGGTCGGCGAACCCGTCGTCGTCCAGGCCGACGCCGAACCGGAGCGGGTGGTGTCGC
>JAYTBD010000569.1:0-3873 GCA_043737155.1 Fimbriiglobus sp.
GGAGCTGCGGACCAAGTACAACGAACGCTTCGAGAAGAAACACGGCGTCAAACTCGGCTTCATGTCGGTGTTCGTGAAAGCCGCGATCGAAGCGCTGAAAGCGTTCCCGATGGTCAACGCCCGCATCGACGGCACCGACGTGGTGATGCAAAACTTCTACGACATCGGCGTCGCCGTCAGCACCGAGAAGGGCCTGTTCGTCCCTGTGATCCGCGACGCGGACCGACTCCACTTCGCCCAAATTGAGAAGGCCATCGCCGACGTGGCCAAGCGCGCCAAGGAGAACAAGATCGGCCTGAAGGATTTGGAAGGCGGCACCTTCACCATCACCAACGGCGGCATCTTCGGCTCGATGCTGAGCACGCCGATTTTAAACCCGCCGCAGACGGGCATCTTGGGGATGCACAATATCCAGAAGCGCGCCGTCGTGGTGAACGACGCCATCGTCATCCGCCCGATGATGTACTTGGCGCTGAGCTACGACCACCGCCTCATCGACGGCAAGGACGCGGTGCAGTTTCTGGTCCGAATCAAGGATTGCGTCGAAAGCCCCGAGCGGATGCTGCTGGAGGTGTGATCCGACATTCCACCGTCAACCCACCCACCCAACCGTGGAACGACTTCCCGGTCGTGGAACGTCCCATGCCGAGTATGGACTTACGGCGGAAATCACTATGGATCCCGACGGCTCCGATGCGGAATTGACACCTCCGAATGACGGTCCCGCGGCGAAGGTGCGCGTCTGTCCACCCGGCCCCGGGTTCCTCGCGGCCGTGGGTTGGGTTGTCGTGCTGATGGCCGTCCAACTCGCGCTCGGCATCGCACTCGCGATTGCCGCCTTGATCGCCGGCGCGGACATGAGTCT
This sequence comes from Fimbriiglobus sp., assembly GCA_043737155.1. Lineage (GTDB taxonomy): Bacteria > Planctomycetota > Planctomycetia > Gemmatales > Gemmataceae > JALHQU01. Next base: position 866 of record JAYTBD010000569.1, read on the forward strand.
GCCGATCATCGCCGTCGCGGTCACCGGAAATCTCGTCGTGGCGGCGCTGATCGTCGGTTTCGCCTACGGGCCATCCGGCCGGGAAAAGCTCGCCGTCCGATCCCCCGGCGCGGCGCGGTTGCTGTGCGTCTTCGCGTTGGCGCCGCCGTTGCTTTTGGTCGTCGGGGAAGCCTCCGAGTGGCTCGCCGACGCCCTCCGAGCGCTCGGGGTGCCCAATGGACTGATCGAGATCTGGGGTCACAACGACGCGATCGATGCGATTGCTCGAATGGATCCGGTGGCCGGTACGATTTCCGTCATCCTCTTCGGCGCGCTCTTCCCGGCCCTCGGCGAAGAACTTCTCTTCCGGGGGTACCTCGGTCGGGGTTTGGTCGCCCGCTACGGTGTGTGGAAAGGGGTTCTCCTCACCTCGCTATTGTTCGGGGCGGTGCACATCCACCCGTTCCACGCGGTTCTCGCCGCCGTTTTGGGTGTGATCCTCCATGCCCTCTATCTTTGGACGCGCTCGCTGCTCGCCCCCATGCTCCTGCACGGGCTCAACAATTACGCGGCGATTCAAATCCCCGTCTCGGCGCAGCACGGCCAACTCCCGTTGTCGGACGAGGCTCAGCTGCCGCCGCTGCTGGCGCTGACGGCTTTGCTGGCCGTGTTTGCGATCGGGTTCCTGTTGTACCGATCCCGAGTCCGCTGGGCACGCACCGACGGGACCGCTTGGTCACCGGGGTTCGCGACGGCCGAGACGCCGCGGCCGAGCGTGGGCGCCCGGCCCGATGCCCGCCCCATCGGAATACTGATGGGTGCGGTGGTGATTTGGGTGTACTTGCTGTTCGCCTCGGCGCTGTGGTGGGAAGTATTCCGGTGACCTTATCCCACCCAGTAGGATAGTATGAAAGCGACGTTCGTCGAAATCCTCGGGTTCACCCGAGCGGTTACCGACTTTCTGCCCGACGCTTCTTATGCGGCGCTTCAACAATTGTTGATGGAACAACCGGACGCCGGAGATGCGATGCCCGGTTGCGGGGGACTGCGGAAGATTCGCACCGCCGACGCCAAACGCGGGAAAGGAAAGCGCGGCGGGGCGAGGGTAATTTACCTCCACGTCCCCGATGCCAAGCGCTTCTACCTGCTCGATATATACGGGAAAGACGAGAAAGACGACCTCTCTGCCGATGAGAAGAGGCAATTGGGCAAACTGTCCGAAGCACTGAAGGCGGAAGCGAAAGCGGCCTACAAAAGGTGGCAGCAGGAGAACGGATGATGGCGACAGCGAACCGCGAGCCTTTGTACGAGCGGCTTAGAAAGGGGCTCGGTGAAGGGATCGCTCATGCGAAGGGCGAATTGAAGTTGAAGACCATCGAACTGCCCGAAGCCCCACCGGAAATCGACGCCGGCACACTCGTCGCCCTGCGCGAAGCGGCGGCGATGTCGCAGTCGGTGTTTGCGAAGATCCTGTACGTTTCGACGAAAACGGTCCAGAGTTGGGAGCAGGGAGTGCGCGTGCCGTCGCTCTCCACGCGCAGGCTCATCCAAATTTTCGCGGCGCAGCCCGAGATGGTCTGCCGGACGGTCGGGGTCGAACCGGTGCACTTCGGCAACTTCAAGATCGCCACCGACAAGCGGGGCCGCAAGCGGATCGTGAAGATCGCCCCGAGTCGCGCCCAGCAATAGGAACATCCCATGCGCAGCACCTTTGCCGTCCTCATCCTCATGCTCCTCGCCCCCGCAACGCACGCCGCGGAGGGCATGGTCGTCTCCGTCTCCCCGCTCGCCACCGATGTCGGCGTGGACATCCTCAAAGCCGGCGGCAACGCCGTCGATGCCTCCGTGGCCGTCGGATTCGCGTTGTCCGTGACATGGCCCGAGGCGGGCAATATCGGCGGCGGCGGATTCATGCTCATCCACCGGCCCATGGGGAAGCCCGCGTTCATCGACTACCGCGAGATGGCGCCGGCCGCCGCGACCAAAGGCATGTTCGCCGCGGGTATCGACTTCCAATCGGCGAAGACCGCCGGCGTCCCCGGCACCGTGCGCGGCTTCGAACTCGCCCACAAACAATTCGGCAAACTCCCGTGGAAAGACCTCGTGCTGCCCGCGGTGAAACTCGCGGAGGAGGGGTTCGTCGTGAATGCGGCGCTCGCCGGGCGATTGAACGGCGTGCAGACCGCGAAGAACGCCGAGTTCCAACGCATCTTCGGCAAGAAGGGCGGTTGGAAGGCCGGCGACATCCTCAAGCAACCCGACCTCGGAGTGTCGTTGCGGCTGATTGCGGAGAAGGGGCCGGACGCGTTTTACACCGGCGTCCTCGCCGAAAAGATCGCCGCCGAGATGAAGGCGAGCGATGGACTGATCACGCTCGACGACTTGAAAAAGTACAAGGCCGAGAGCCGCACGCCGCTGTCCGGCACCTACCGCGGTTACGAAATCCTCGGCGCTCCGCCGCCGAGTTCCGGCGGCACGGCGATCATCACCGCGCTGAACATTCTCGAATTGCACGACCTGAAACAGAATCCGTGGATGAGTCCAGAGACGACGCACCTCGTCGCGGAGGCGATGCGCCGCGCCTTCGCGGATCGGGCGCAGTTTCTCGGCGACCCCGGCTTCACCGAGGTACCGCAGCATTTGCTGTCCAAGGAGCACGCGAAGAAACTGGCGAAGTCGATCGACTTGGCTAAAGCGACCAAGAGCGAAACGCTGACCCCCGATCTCGAACTCGCGCCCGAAAAGAAGGAGACCACGCACTACAGCATTGTCGACGGCGACGGCATGGCAGTGGCCAACACGTACACGCTCGAAAACTCCTTCGGTTGCAAGGTCGTCGTCCGCGGGGCCGGGTTCATCCTCAACAACGAGATGACCGACTTCAACCCCAAGCCGGGCGTCACGAACCGCGCCGGCTCCATCGGCACCGGGCCGAATCTCGCCGCCCCCGGCAAGCGCCCGCTGAGTTCGATGACGCCGACGATCCTGCTGAAGGACGGCAAACTCGCGCTGGTCACCGGCAGCCCCGG
>JAYTBD010000570.1:0-3859 GCA_043737155.1 Fimbriiglobus sp.
GCGAACGCCACGATCCTCGGCGGCGTCACGATCATCGGCGAAGGGTCGGTCGTCGGCTCCAACGTCTGGCTGACGAAGTCGGTGGCCCCGTTTTCGGTGGTGGTCCTCGACAATCCGCAGCACAAGGTTAAGGGCGTGAAGTCTCGCACCGAGATGCAAGCGGAGATCATGTACCACATCTGACGGTCGGCGGACTTCCAACGAGAGGTGCAGCCGATCATCGCGGAACACTGCGCGCATTGCCACGGGGCCGATGCGAAGGCGCGCCAAGGGAAACTCCGGCTGGACACCGCCGAAGGCGCCCTCAAAGGCGGGTCGTCCGGCTTGCCCGCGATCGTGTCGGGCAGCCGGAGAAGAGCGGACTTTACCTGCTTGTCACCTCCCACGACGCCGACTCCGCGATGCCCCCCGGCGGGCGAGAAGAAGCCATTCTCCGACTCGCAACGGCAGATCCTCAAGCGGTGGATCACCGAAGGCGCGAAGTACGAGGCCCACTGGGCCTACACCCCGCCGAAGAAAGCCCCGTTGCCCGAACCCGGTGCGACCTCTCCGATCGACGCATTCGTCCGGGCGAGATTGAAGCGGGAGAAGCGATCCCTGCGGCCACCCCCGCCGCGCTGCACCCCTTCCCGGACGACGCGCCCTGCAACCGGCTCGGGTTCGCCCGCTGGCTCACCGACAAGCGTTCTCCCTTGGCGGCGCGGGTGGCGGTCAACCAGACTTGGCAGGCGATCTTCGGCACCGGGTTGGTCGAGACCGCTGAGGATTTCGGCACCCGCGCCAGCGTGCCCGAGTACCGGGAACTGCTCGACTGGCTGGCCGTCGATTTCATGGAACACGGCTGGAGCCGCAAGCGGTTGATCCGCACCATCGTGATGAGCGCGACGTACCGGCAATCGTCCGCAACGACGAAAGAACTGTCGGCGCGCGACCCGAAGAACCGGCTGTTGGCGCGCGGTCCCCGCTCCCGCGCCGACGCCGAAGTTGTCCGCGAGATCGCCTTGGCGACCTCGGGCTTGCTCACGGACAAACTCGGCGGGCCATCGGTGATCCCGCCGGTGCCGAAGAACGTGCTCGACTACAACTACACCTACCCGAGTTTCTGGATCGCCGCGACAGGACCGGATCGCTACCGCCGCTCGCTGTACGTCTTCCGCAAGCGGTCGATGCCCGACCCCGTGCTGAGCGCGTTCGACGGGCCGACCGGCGATAGCACCTGCGTCCGCCGAGCGAGATCCAACACCCCGCTGGCGGCACTGACCGGGTTGAACGAGCCGATTTTCGTCGAAGCGGCCCGCGCCCTCGCGTTGCGAGTGCTTCGGGAGGGCGGCGCGGACGACGAAAAGCGGGTCGACTACACCTTCCTCCTCTGCACGAGTCGCGCACCCACGGCCGACGAGCGGGATGAGGTACTGTAACTCCTCGGCACCCACCGGAAGCGGATCGCGGAGGGTTGGCTGAACGCCCGCGAGATCGCCACGGGCGACCCGGCGGCGCTGCCGGCGCTCCCGGGCCAGTCGACCCCGCAGGACGCCGCCGCCTGGACGCTCGTGTCGCGCGTGCTGCTCAATCTGGACGAGACGATCACGAAGAATTGATGCGAAAGCTCGACTTCCGAAGTCCGGCTTCGACTTCGGAAGTCCTCGGACTGTATATACGATCCCTCGAAGCCGGACTTCCGAAGTCGAGCCTCGGAACGAATGACTCCCCCGGACCGACACCCATGACTCACAACAATACCCCTTCCCTCGCACGCAGGTGGTTCCTACAGCGGTGCGGGATCGGCCTCGGTTCCATCGCCGCGGGGTCGCTCCTCGCGGCGGAGAAAGCGCCGAACCCGCTCGCGCCCAAGAAGCTGCACTTCCCGGCGAAGGCGAAGCGGGTCATCTTCCTCTTCCAGGCCGGGGCACCGAGTCACCTCGAACTATTCGACGGTAAACCCGAACTCGCCAAGCGCGACGGGCAACTCCCCCCGGCGGAGTTACTCAAGGGCTACCGCGCGGCGTTCATCAATCCGAAGTCGGCCCTGCTGGGGCCGAAGTTCAAGTTCGCAAAACACGGTAAGTCCGGGATGGAACTGAGCGAAGTCCTCCCGCACACCGCCAAGATCGCGGACGAGATCTGCCTGATTCGTTCGATGCAAACGGACGCCGTGAATCACGCGCCCGCGCAGATCCTGATGAACACCGGGTCGCAGCAGTTCGGACGGCCGAGCTTCGGCTCGTGGTCGCTCTACGGCTTGGGCAGCGAGTCCGCCGACCTGCCGGGGTACATGGTGCTGACGAGCGCGAAGGGGACGAGCGGCGGGGCGAGCAACTACGGCAGCGGATTCCTACCGACGGAGTACGGCGGGGTACCGTTCCGCCCGGCCGGCGACCCGGTGCTCTACCTGTCGAACCCGAAGGGGATCGACGCCGAGGCGCAGCGGACGTCGCTCGATTCGCTGAATCGTCTGAACGGCCTCGCCTTACAGACGACGCGCGATCCCGAGATCGCGGCCCGCATCCAGAGCTACGAGATGGCCTACCGATTGCAGACGAGCGCGCCGGAGTTGATGGACCTTTCGGGTGAGTCGAAGGAAACGCTGGAGCAGTACGGCATCAAGAGCCCGACCGAGGCGAGCTTCGCCCGCAACTGCCTGCTCGCGCGGCGGCTGGCCGAGCGCGGAGTGCGGTTCGTGCAACTGTTCCACGAGGCGTGGGACCAGCACTCCGACCTCGTCAACGGCGTGAAGAAGAACGCCCTCGACACCGATAAGGCGAGCGCGGCGTTGGTGGCCGACCTGAAGAAGCGCGGCCTCCTCAAGGACACCATCGTGATCTGGGGAGGGGAGTTCGGCCGCACGCCGATGGTGCAGGGCGGAACCGATGGCCGCGACCACCACAATCGCTGCTTCAGCATGTGGGTCGCCGGGGGCGGGTTCAAATCGGGGCGCGTTTACGGGGAAACCGACGAACTCGGATTCGACGTGGCGAAAGATCCGCTGCACGTCCACGACAGGCGTTTCCTCCCTCTCCACCGACGGGCGCGATCCGCGGGTCGGCCGTCGAACTCGTCCGCCCAACATCCCCTTGCTGCGGATCATCTTTTCGGCGAGCGCCACAAATCCGTATCTCCGGAATCGCCGGAAATGCAAACGCCCGCGTGACAAGGCATTGTCACGCGGGCCATCGTTCATGCGGAGGGGGAGGGATTCGAACCCACGGTCGGCACAAGTCCGACTTCGGTTTTCAAGACCGATGCATTAAACCGCTCTGCCACCCCTCCGGTCGAATGGGCATTGTAATCGAGGCGCCGCGTCGGGGGAAGGTTCGCCCGCTGCGTGCATTTGCAAATCTTCCGCTTCGATCCGTTTTACGCCTCGACGGATTGCTTCTTCGCCTTCGATTTGACCTTATATTTGGCGGTGAGTTTTCCGTCTTCGGTGATGATTCCCGCCCGGATGAGTACGAGGCGAGATTGCGCAGGAGTCCGCTTCTTGGCCCGCGCCAAGATGGAATCGAGCTTACTCGCCGGCTTGGGAAGTGATTTGCTTGCCGTAACGGCCGTCTTCGCGGACGTGCCAGAGGGCGAGGATGCTTTCGGGGTTACGGACACAGATTTAAATATGGGTTTCTTCACTGATCCAACTCCCTCTATAAACGCGTTGCACACGCGATGTCGGTACGTAAACTCCTCGAACGGTGTCGAAAGGCTCGTCTTGTTCAACATCATCGTAAATATAGTTGAATACTGCGCAGTCGAGTTTCCTGTGACTTCGGACGGCTTTGCTACGGAATGACCTAAACCGGCTTCATTCCGTATCAGCCTATCCCATTCCGTATCACGCTGCCAGTTCGACCGAATTCGACTTGTCAAA
>JAYTBD010000571.1:0-3846 GCA_043737155.1 Fimbriiglobus sp.
GAACCCGCGCGGCAATCCGAACAGCTTACTCCCGCGATTGTCGAGGGTGCTGATCGAACTCGATCCGAAATCGAAGGTCGTACGGAAGGCGGTGCTGACGCGGGCCATGAACGGCGAGACCATTGGGTCGATCGAGTTCACATTGTTGGAGACCGCTTCGCTCGACGAGAAGAAGTACGAGTATCGCACTCACGTCGCGGCGAATCACCAAGTCATCGATGGACCGCGACCCCCGCTCCAAACCTTTCAGAGGTTCGACCCGCGCCAAGATCCGCGCGCCAAGTTCCGCGAGGACTGGCTGAAGAATTGGCAAAATCGGGGTGGACCGAAGGTGTAGCGCAGCAGGGGAAAGAAGCTCGATATGGCTTCTTGCTTTGAAACTCGGACAGGCCCGGCGGCCTGTCCTACTCGTCAATTCGTGCGGGTATCCGGGCGCTCGGGTTTGCCGAGCAGCGCCTTCTTGATGGCGCGGATGCGGCTCATCTTCTTGCGGCTGCGGATTTCGCAGGGCTTTTCGTAGTACTCGTGGGCGCGGAGTTCCTTCTTCATCCCGCTGCGTTCGATCAGCTTTTTGAACCGGCGCAGCGCCGCTGCGATCGGCTCCCGGTCGTGCATCCGCATCCGCAAACCCATACCGCCCCCTAAAGGAAATGGCGATCACCCGCGGGCGACCCCGATTGAGAGTCCGTCATCATACTAACTTCCGGCCAACTGGGAATCCGGACTTGGCTCGGAAATCGCCGCGATGACCTCGTCCACGGCCGCGGGGGGAATGCGGAGGGGCAACCGCGCCGGACGCGTGGCTTTGGGTGCGGCGGGCGGGGTCAGCATCCGGGCCAAACGCTCCGCTTCGCCTTCGTTGTCGATATTCTCGCGGACCAACTCCAGTTTGCCCGGCCGGGCCGAGTCGAGCGCGCCCCATTCCCCCTGCGTGCAGATCGCGTTGATGCTCGGCATCTTCCCCAAAGCCTTGATCGTGTAGACGACCCACGCCGTCGGTTCCTCGGCTCTCATCGCGCGCCCTCCTTCGATGACTGGAACCCGGCATCGTATCAGAAAGGTGTCGCGGCGCCTTGCGAAAACCGCGGCAAAGTTTCTCCTTGGGACAGGATGAACAGGAATGGCAGGATGGATGCGGCATCGACAGATCCAAATCGAACCGGTGGAACCTAGACATCCCGTCCGATTTGCGGTTCGTCGATCTTGTAGCTGGGCAAATCCCCCCCCAAACTCTCGGCCACATCGATGGCGCGTCGGAACCGCCCGCGATATCTTACGAGCAATCGATCCAGCCTCGCTTCGCTTTTGCCGATGCCGACGTAGGTCCGAAATCGGGACGCGCGTCCCAGCGGCAATTTCGGTTGATCGGGATCGAATTCCCACGGGTGGAAGTAGAGCATCCCGGGGGCGCCCGACTCCGCCAACTGATTGACGCCCGCGCGCAGAAACGCGAGTGGAAACAGGCGGAAATAGCCCCCGCCCGCCACCGGGAGATTCTGACCGAACTTCCGGTACGTCGCCGGGGGGAGTTCCAAGATCCGTCCGCGCTCGCCCCGGAGCCAAAACGGGATCCGGGGTGCATCGGGGACGCCGTAGCGATCGTGGCGCACGGGGAAGACGGACGAATCGTATTTCAACCCCGCCTCGGCGAGCAGATCGACGGCCCACGCCGTGTTCCGGGTGAGGCTGAAGGTCGGGGCGCGATAACCGCGCACGGGGATCCCCGCCGCTTGTTGGAGGGCGTCGATACTTTTGCGGAGATCCGCGCGGAACGATGCCGGGGTCAGGCGGTGAATCGGCGTGTGGTTCCAACTGTGCGATGCGATTTCGTGCCCCGCGGCGGCCATGTCGCGGACGAGTTTCGGATGGGCGACGGCGATTTCGCCGACGATGAAGAACGTCGCCGGCGCCCCGACCGCGGCGAGTTGCTCGAGCAAGCGCCGGGTCGTCGATTCCATGCGCCGGGAGTAAACCGCCCGCGCGTCCGGGGGGATCGTCAGATGCGCGGCGGCTTCGATGCGGTAGTGCTCTTCGACGTCGAAGCTGAGGACGACCGCGGGGAGTTCGGAATCCATTTCGTCGGGTTCCCGCCGTTGAATTGCCGGTAGAGTTCCAGCCCACCGGGGTCATTCTACGAAGCGACTGTTCCTGAACCCGCTCGCCGCGGCCTTCGAAGAGAATGGGAGGATCACCGGAAGTTGCTCGACGCGAAGTGAGGCGGCGGCATAGAATTGAAGGTGTGATCCGAACTCCGAGGAGACTCATCATGTTCCCCACGCGACTCGCCTTCGCCGCCGCTCTACTTTTGCTCTCGGCACTGCCGGCATTCGCCCAGCCGTACGTCCGCGGGGCCTACGCCGGACCCCGTGTCCCGTACGTGGCCCAGCCCTTCCCCTCCGCCGCGCCCGGGGCCTATCTGGGTCTGCGCAGCACCGGTTTCCAATTCAACTATTCCGTCGGCTACGGCAGCGACTATTTCGGCAATTACTATCGCCCGACGACCGATCTCGGGTACTACTACTTGGGCTTCTACTACCCCGACACCGCGAGCGTGAATCTGCGTACGCCGCTCTCGCCACCGCCGACCCGCTCGGTCCCGACGCCGGACCTCACCGCGTATTCCCCGTCGTCGCCGAATTACACCTTTCCCGATCTCATCAACCCGTCGATGAACCCGACCATCCGGCGACCGGCGAAGTGAGCCGACTCGCCATGTCACCCCGGCGCTCCGGGGTGACGAAGCATCTTTCACTTCTTCATCGGCAATTCTCCGAAGACGTTCTCGCGCTCCAGCGGCAGTTGAAACCCGTCCGAGACGCGGGTCATGTACAGTCCGCGGCAGAGCCACCAGAAGGTGAACATCGCTTTGTCCGCGCCTTGGTCCTTCTCCAGCGCTTTGTAGTCGGCGGCGGTCGAGTCCCACGGGGTCGCGGTCAGCTTGCGGGCGTAGGCGTAGGCCCGCTGTTCCGTCGGCGTGAAACAGCTCCAATCGTCGCCGGCCAAGCGTTTGGTGCGCTCCGCGACGTCGCGTTTATCCAACCCCGCGACTTCCAGAAGCATCTCGCAGTGGCCCATGCAATAGTTGCATTGGATCGTGCGGGTTTGAATCCAGAATAAGCTCTCCTCGAAGACGCGGTCCTGCATCGACTCGGCCCACATCGTCCGCGTGCAGACCGACCACGGGATCGCCAGTTCCGGGGCGTAGCCGTAGCCGAAGAGCGTCCAGATGATCCGCGTCGGCTTCGCGGTGAACTCCGGGGGCAAGTTCGCTTTCACATCCTCCCACTTCGGCACCGGCAAGCGCGACTTGCGATCGCGCTGCTTCTCCAAACGGGTTTGCAGTTCGTCGAAGGTGAGCTTCGACCAATTCGGTTCCGCGGGGACGACCGACTCGCCGTCCTCGAGCAACTTCGGCAAATCCTTTTGTTCCGGCAGCAGTGGGGCCGATTGGAACGCCCCGGGGGCGAAGGTCACCGACAACGGGGCCATCGGTCCGTCTTTTTCGAGCGGGATTCCGAGGCCGAGCAGCAGGCGATCTTGGAAGTTGCCGTAGGCCGCGAGGTAGACCATCGCCGCGACATTCTTGTCGCCATAAGCCTTCTGCAAAGCGGCGAACTGTTCGTCGGTGACCTTGGTGGCGTCGGTCGTCAGCAATCGGGCGAACCGGAGCGGCCCGCGATCGGCCGCGGGCCAGTCGGCCTCGGGGCCGGTCAAGGTGGTTACGGCCTCGTCTCCGCTCACGCGCTTCAGGTCGGCGAGCGCCGTCGTCTGTGCGTAGTCGCAGCGGTTGGCCTTTGCGATCACCCAGCGCATCTTGGCGCGGAGGGCGGGGTCGAGCGGGCTTTT
>JAYTBD010000572.1:0-3839 GCA_043737155.1 Fimbriiglobus sp.
TTCTCGGCGAGGATCTTTTGCGCCCGTAGCACGTCGTTCAAAATCACCCCGCTGCCGAGGAGTTGAACCGTGTGCTTGGCGTTCGGCGGTGTCACCGTGCGGATCGGATACAGGCCGCGGATGATACCCTCGCGCACGTCTTCGCTCGGCATCGCCGGCATGTCGTAGGCTTCGTTGTAAACGGTGAGGTAATAGAACTCCTCGACGTTCTGCACGAACATGCTGTTGATGCCGTGCTCGATGATGACCGACAATTCGTAGGCGAAGGCGGGGTCGTAAGCCCGACAGCTCGGCACCGTCAGCGCATTCAAATGGCTGTGGCCGTCTTCGTGTTGCAGACCTTCGCCGTTGATGGTGGTACGCCCGGCGGTCGCTCCCAACAAGAAGCCGCGGCAGCGGGCGTCGGCGGCGGCCCAGACCAAGTCGCCGACGCGCTGGAAGCCGAACATGCTGTAGAAGATGTAGAAGGGGATCGTGTTCACGCCGTGCGTGCTGTACGCGGTCCCGGCCGCGATGAAGCTCGCCATGCTCCCCGCTTCGTTGATCCCCTCTTGCAAAATCTGCCCGCTCGTGCTCTCGCGGTACGCGGTGGACGTGCCGATGTCCACGGGGCGGTAGAGCTGCCCTTTGCTGCTGTACATGCCGAATTCCTTGTACATCGGCGGCATGCCGAAGGTCTGGCCTTCGTCCGGCACGATGGGCACCACGAACTTGCCGATGTTCTTGTCGCGCATCACGCCCTTGGCCATGAGGTCGACCCAAGCGAGCGTCGTCGAGCGCGGTTTGATCGTCGCCGGGTAAAGCCCCTCGAACGATTTGCGCTCCGGCGGCACGCTCGGGGTGAACTCCGTGCGCCGGCTCGGGTTGAACCCGCCGAGCGCCTTGCGGCGCTCCATCAGGTACTTCATCTCGGGGCTGTCGGGCGCGGGCTTGTAGAAGGGGACGTCGGCGAGTTGGTCGTCGGTAAAGGGGAGTTCGAAGCGGTCGCGGAAGGTGCGGAGAGCGGCGACGAGGCGCTTCGATTTCTTCTGCTCGTCCGTGAGATTCGGATCCGCTTCGATCGGCCCCGCGAGCATCTTCAGTTGGTGCGTCGTATTCTTGCCTTCGCCGCCGTCGCCGGGAATGCCGTAGCCTTTGACCGTCTTCACCAGGATCACCGTGGGCTGGCCCTTGCAATCGACCGCCGCTTTGTAAGCCGCGTACACCTTGATCGGATCGTGTCCGCCGCGGCGGAGGTTGGCGAGTTGCTCGTTGCCGAGGTGCTCGACCATCGCTTTGAGTTCGGGCGAGTTGAAGAAGTGCTCGCGGATGAACTCCCCGTCTTTGACGACGTACTCTTGGTATTCGCCGTCGACCACTTCCATCATCCGCCGTTGCAGGGCGCCCGTGTAGTCGGCTTTAATCAGCTCGTCCCAACCGCTGCCCCAGACCACTTTGATGACGTTCCACCCGGCGCCGCGGAAGAGCCCTTCGAGCTCTTGAATAATCTTGCCGTTGCCGCGGACGGGGCCGTCGAGGCGTTGGAGATTGCAGTTGATCACCCACGTCAGATTGTCGAGTTTCTCCCGCGCCGCAAGGGTGATGCAGCCCAAGCTTTCCGGTTCGTCGCACTCGCCGTCGCCGAGGTAGGCCCAGACGCGGACGTCGTCCGTCTTGGCCAAGCCGCGGTCGCGCAGATAGCGGTTGTACCGGGCGTGGTAGATGCTCATGATCGGGCCGAGGCCCATGCTGACGGTCGGATACTGCCAAAACGTGGGCATGAGCCACGGGTGCGGATAGCTGCTGAGGCCGCCGCCGGGCTGGAGTTCTTGGCGGAAGTTCGTCAATTGCGTTTCGTTCAACCGGCCTTCGAGAAACGCGCGCGAATAAGGACCGGGGCTGGCGTGCCCTTGGAAAAAGACGACGTCGCCGGGGTGATCGGCCGTGCGGCCCTTGAAGAAGTGGTTCTGCGCGATCTCATACAGCGTCGCGGCGCTGGCGAACGTGCTGATGTGCCCGCCGACGTTGGTGTTCTTGTTCGCCTTCAGCACCATCGCCATCGCGTTCCAGCGGACGATGGATTTGATCTTGCGCTCGATTTCGCGGTTGCCGGGGAAGCGAGGCTGGTCTTCGGGCTGGATCGTGTTGACGTAGCCTGTGGTGACGCCGCTGGGCAGTTTGGTCCCGGCTTTGACGGCCACGGCGAGCAGGGTTTCGAGCAGGAACTGCGCGCGGTCCGGGCCTTGGTGCTTGATGACCGCTTCGAGGGAATCGAGCCATTCGGCGGTTTCGAGCGGATCGGCATCGGCCGCGGGGCCGCCCTTGGCGAGCACGTCGGGGTTGGCGTGCATATTCTCAGACCTCTTCCAGGTGGGCATTCGGCGAACGGGTCGGTCGCGGGTGCATTCGCATTCGGTGAAAGGTTAAGATAGAAAAGCCGTTCGGACGCGTCCATACGAGTGGGCGAGACGGGTGTGTCTCACGGGGGATGGCCGCGTGTTGCTGATAACTGATCGCTGATTGCTGAACGCTGTTCCAGTTTCCAAGTTTTGTTGGGGACAGTCGTCGGCAATCAGTTGTCAGCCATCAGCCAGAAAGGCGGCCGGCTCACATCAAAGGAACTACCGCGATGCTACGCTTCGCTTTAACCCCCTTCCTATTCTTAGGCGCCATCTCCGGTGCCGAGGCCCAAGAATCGCCCAAACTCGGCCCGATTGCGGCGACGCGCGTCCAGACCACGTCCGCGGAATCGACCCTCGCCCTCGCCAGCGCCAGTTTGAAAAAGCAGAGCGGCATCGACTTCGACATCGCGGGCGCCGACGCTGCCGCCAAAGTCGAGCCGATCCCCGCGACCGATTTCTGGCTCGCGGTCGAATCGCTCGCCAAGCAGACGGGATCGCGCATCGCACCCGTCGCGGGCAAAGTGCGGTTCACCAAGGGCGCGCCCGGCCCGAGCAGTGTGGACGGGCCGTTCCGCGTGAGCGTGAAGCAGGTCACGGCGAAGCGCGACTTCGACACCGATACGAGCGCGTACGCCGTGCAGTTGGAGGTGACTTGGGAGCCGCGCTTCCCCGTGTACATGATCGACGACGTGCCGAAGATCGGAGCGGCGACGGCCGGTGGCAAGCCGCTCAAGGCGCTGACCGGCGGCGGACGCGTCCCGACGGTCGGCTTCCGGCAATTGTCCGCGGTGCGATTGGAAGGCATCGCGCGCACCGCTTCGACCATCGACGTACTCAGCGGCACTTTCAGCGTCGTCGCGGCCGAGAAGTTGCTGGCCGTGGAGTTCAAGGATTTGACCGCTGACAAGTCGGTGTCGCAAACGAAGGACGGGGTGACGGTGACGCTGCAACCGATCAAACGGTCGGGCAAACTCACCATCTTCGACATCACCATGGAGTACCCGCCGAGCCACCCGGAGTTCGAGAGCTTCGAGCTGTGGGCGAGCGCGAACAAGTTGAAGCTCTACCCGCCGAGCGCGGCCAAGGGCTTCGAGCCGACCGACTACAGTATCAGCGAAGCCGGCCGGCGCATTGCCGCGACCTACACCTACGAGGCCCCGGCAGGTAAGCCGGCCCCGCTCGCGGACCTGAAAGGCTGGCGCGCCGTGTACGAAACCAGCGGCCCGATGGTCGTGCAAACGGTGAAGTTTGAGTTGAAGGGGATCGCGCTGCCGTGATCCGGTGAATCGAGTGGTTTATTGCAGCTGAATCTCTTCGTTACTGACGGTCAGATAATGAATGCCATCGAACTCTTCGCCCCAAAGGGGCCGACTTACACAGCCCAGGGCGGAAGCCCTGGGTACAGGTCATATGCGTTTCGCCCCGAAGGGGCCGGCGTAACTTCGGCCGACCACGCCG
>JAYTBD010000573.1:0-3831 GCA_043737155.1 Fimbriiglobus sp.
CCCCTCGTGGGTGCCCGGCTTCGGAGAATCGAATGCGGGCACCCACGAGGGGTGCCCCTACAAAAGGCCTGCGATTTTCACTTCGACTTGTACGGCGGCACGATGACCGCGGGCAGCGTCCGCAGCGCGGGGACGATGAACGTAGTCGTCTCCGGTGCGGCAGCGGTCGCCGAGGCCGGGATCACATCGACGGTGCTGATCGGCTTCGCCCCGAGGCCGGGGACGTTCAACTTCGGCGGGACCGCGGGCGCCGGCAGCGGCTTGGCGGGGGCCGTGGGGTCGATGATGATCGTGGCGATGCCGCGGTCTTGGAGTTGGTCGGCCGCGACGCCGCCGGGGTTGTTCACCTCGACGCGGATCTGCGACGAGCGAGAATCCACCTCCGTGATCGCGACGATCACCCCGTGCCATTCCAGCCCTTTGGAGACGGTCGCCATCGACCAGAAATGAACCCCGCCGGCTTGTGTGCCGACCGCGATCAAATCGTGCGTGGCGTCCGGACTGAATGCGGCGCAGGTCACGCCCGCCCGGCTCGGCGTCACCAGGCGCCGGCGTTCGGATCCCCGACCCGCGGAGCCGGACTTCGGCAATTCCCAGAGTTGCAGTTCGCCTTTGGTATCCGAGTCGCCCGCGCCGGTGAGGGCGTATTTGTCGTCCGGGGAGAACAGGGCCAACCCGGCGAACCGGAGCCCGCCACCGCCGTTTTGCAGGGTGCCGAGCGTGCGCTTGTCCGACAGGCCGACGATGTCGATCCGGCCCGCATCTTGGTCGAAGAGCATCCGGCTGCCGTCGGCGGACAGGCCGAGCACATCGACCGCGCCGGAGCGGTGGTCGAGCAAGCCGTCCGGGGCCAGGGCGGCCGCGTCGGTGCCCATCTGATAGATACGGGCGGTTCTGTCGCGCGCCACCGTGACCAGCGTCGCCTGCGGCGTGATCCGCAGCGCGGTGATGTCGTCGAGGTGCTCGACCGGCAACGCGTACTTCTTCTTCCGCGCGGCCACGTCCCACACGAAAACTTCGCGCCCGGCGGCGGTGGCGAGGAACTTTCCATCCGGGCTGAAAGCGACCGCGTTCACGGCGGCGCCGTGGCTCTCCTCGAACTCGGCGAGCACGGTTTCGGGAATCGCATCGGGCTTGGCGAGATCCCAGAGGCGGACCTTGCCGTCGCTGCCGCCGGTGGCGACGAGGTGCGTCGACGCCGCTTTCGGGCCGGTGGCCGCGACGCATTTGACGCCGACCCCGCCGGGGTGCCGGAGAACTTGTTGCTTCTTCTCTTTGGTGGTGGCGTCCCACACGATGGCCGTGGAATCGAGGCCGCTCGACACGATCATCGGCCGGCCCGGGTGGGCCGTGATGGCGATGCCGGTGACCTCTTGGCGGTGGCGCGCTGTGTAAGGTTCGGGGCTATAGGGGCGGATCGGTTCGACCATAGCGGGCATGCCGAGTCGCAGCCGGTTGGCGACTTGGAGGTCGATCTTCGCCTCGACGCGGAAGCGGCCGGTCGCTTGGATCTCCATGAGCGGTTCGCCCGCTTTGACGAACTCGCCGGGATTCTTCAAGAGCTTTAAGATGCGACCATCGACCGGGCTTTTGATGCCGAACTGCTGTAACCGACTTGTGGCGATGTCGACCTCGCCGATGATCTTTGCCCGCTCTTTCTCGGAAGTGGCTAAGCTTTCCTCGGCACGGGCCAGCGACGCGACGGTGTTGGCGAACTCGACGGGAGAGACGGATCTCAGGGCTCCCTTCGTGAGGGGCCTCTGAGTATCGACCACTTCCTGTGCCAACTCCACAACGACTTTCGATTGCTTGATGGCATTGTCGAACGCTTTCAGCGAGTTGACGTTCGCATTGCGCTGGATCAGAATCTGGCTCTCGTCGAGGCGCACGATGAGTTGCCCCATTGCGATCGGGCTGCCATCTTGCAAGCGATAGAAGAGCATCGTCTGATCGCGCGGGTGGCGGATAATGTTGCTGTCGGCGGGATCGTACTTGTGGTCCGCGGGCAGCGGCGTGCCGATGATTTCGACGCGGCCGTCGACTTCGGACGGCACTTGGATCTTCTGGTCGAACTGGATCACGGCCTGCGGGGCGATGATCGGCTCGGCGCCGGTGTCGCGCGCCGGCGACTTCGGCATCGGCGACTTGGGGAACAACTCGGCGCCGATGTCGACCTTCGCGACCGGTTCGGCTTTGGTGGACTTGGTGTTGCCGCCGGATTTGCCGCAGGCGGAGACGGAGATGGCGAGTGTGCCCAGCAGCAGGGCCGGCACGATGCGACGGAGACGGAGCATGGAACGATCCTCGGATTGAGGGTAGCCCGCGAACGGGCGGTGTGTAGTGGGTTGGCCGCCCAGTGGGATCGGCCGGGGTTGGTTGCAGGCCATCCATGGACCGCGATCTGCGTCGTCTCGACTCTCCCGTAGGGCGGGTGGAGTCTTCGGAACCCGCCGCCGCAAGGATGCAGCATGGGTTGTTGCGAAGTCTTCACCCGCCCTACGAACTCAATCATGGCCGCGGCGGGTTCCGAAGACTCCACCCGCCCTACGGATCAAAAGAAGAAGATCACCTTCTCGTAGAACCACTCCCAGACGCCGTGGAAAAGGGAGTAGCCGAGGGCGCGGTTGCCGCAGCGGATCTTCACGCGGACTTCCTGTCCCGCCACGAACAGCACGGCCCGTTCTTGCTCGGGGAGGTCGTCCAAGTCGATCCGGATGTAAGCCATCACGACGGGGAGCGATTCGTTGTGGTCGTCCTTGTTCGGTACGGCTTCTTGCGAAACCTCCGATTCGTAGAGCTTGCCCGAGTAGTTGGTGTCGGGGCTGCCGGCGAAAAGCACGTCCACGGGGAGGTATTTCCGAGGCGGGCTTTGCGGATTCGTCGCTCCCTCAACCAAGTGGAGTCCGTCCGTATTGAAGGCCCGCATCACGTGGCCGACGTTCGCCTGCGGGATTTTGATTTCGGCGCGCCACGGGCCTTTGGTCGCCCCGAGCTTGAGCAACGGCTCGTTCGTGCGGACGGTCTTGCGCATCAAAGTGCTGCGGTTGTCATCGTTGAGCACCATCCATCGGCCGGGATCAACCCCGCGGATCAGTTCGGTCTTCGGTGCTTTGGCGATATAAAATCCGCGGTCGCTGGCGATCATGTTGTTCTTCTGCAGAAGGTCGGCCAGCATGTCGGTCGAAGTGCGGTAAGTGCCCTCGGCTTGGACGAGTTTTTCTACCCCCGTGAAGCGATTGGTATCGGGTTTTTTCAACTCGTCGGTCATCTGAGCGATCATGAATTGGGCCGTCGTTTTCTCCATCTCGAGCTTGCTCTGCCGCTCGCGGAGTTCGGGGCTGTAAAGTTTCACGAGGGGCGTCTTGCCGGGTTCGACCGTCTCGCCCGGCTTCACGAGGATTTCGATGATCTCCCCGTCGTGCGGAGCGTAGACCTGCTTCACCTGCTCCGGGAGGAACTGGCCCTTCGCATCCATCTTGTGCGGGTAGGGGATCAGCACCATCGCCAGCGCCAGCAGCACGACCGCGGTGGCGCCCAGCGCCGTGTAGAACTTGGTCTTCCCGCCCAGGCCATCCTGGATCTTCACCACAGGCCACCAGAGGAACTTGAACGGGATGCGTTTGAGTTCCGCGGCGTTATACAGGGCCGGAGCCGCGTGTTTGCCGACGACCTCGAGCCGCTGAATCATCGGCGCGGTTTCTTCCGGCGGATTGAAACACTCCACCAACAGCACCGACCGCGCCGGCCGGGTGTCGTCCTTTTCGCGGTCGTCGCGGATCGGTTGCACCACCAGCAATTTCGGCTGGCTCTCGGCCAAGTATTCGTCGAGCG
>JAYTBD010000574.1:0-3827 GCA_043737155.1 Fimbriiglobus sp.
TGCTGAACCCGCCGGTGCCGGCGGCGGTCGTATCGACGCACCCGCACGGAGATTGAGCGATGGCGACCAAAACGAAATCGAAATCCAAGGTCGACGGGAAGCGGAAGGCCAAGCTCGCGCCGGAAGTTCTGACGTTGGAGGAAGCCGCGGCGATTCTCCGGGTGACCGAGGAGCAACTTCGGACGCAAGTGCAGGCCGGAGGTATGCCGGCGCGATGCTTGGGCGGACAGTGGCGCTTTGCCCGCTCGGCACTTTACCAGTGGTTGGCGGGACCCATCACGCCACGGACCGAGCAAGACCGCTTGTTGAGTGTGGTCGGCTGTTTGGCCGATGATGCCACTTTGGAGCCGATGGTCGAGGGCATCCTTTTGGAGCGCGGCCGCAACTCGGACGGAGCATCGACTTGATTTACGCGTTCGACACCGACATTTTTTCACTGCTTCTGCGCGGTCATACCCGTGTCGCCGGCCGATATTCCGAACTGGTGAAGTCGGCCGAACACCGCTTCGTCCTCCCCGCAGTGGTTCGCATCGAATTGCTGGAAGGAAGATTTGCGAGCATCACCAAAGCTCCGGATGGACCTTCCATTCTCAAAGCTTACAGCCTGTTGGAACGGACGGAACGAGCCATCGACGAGTATTCGATCCTCCCCATCGATCAGCGGGTCGGCGACCTCTATTCGGGCTTTCGCCAAGATCGGAGGACCAAGAATTCCCGCGTGAAGGATTTGCAGATCGCTTGCATCGCCCTCGCGCACGACGCCACCTTGGTCACCCGCAACACCAGAGACTTCGCCGTGATGCCGGGGTTGAAACTCGAAAACTGGGCCGACTGAATCCGGAGACTCCATGCCCGCGCTCGTGCCGCACCGGTTCCTCGTCCGACTGGCCCACCCGTGCCCGTTCCACAAAGCCATGCCCTCGGCCAAGGGCGATGCCCTGCTCGATATCCCCGAGTCGGCCCGGTTGACCAACTTCGTCGAACTCGACGGCAAGACCAGTTTCGCCGACCTGCGCCTGGCGTGGAACGACTTCGGCCTCGGCATCCAATTGACGATCCTCGGCAAGAAGCTCGCCCCCCAAGGGGACGCCGAGCGACCGCGCTCAGCCGAAGGCCTCTCGCTGTGGCTCGACACCCGCGATGCCCGCACGAGCCACCGGGCCAGCCGCTACTGCCACCAATTCCATTTCCTGCCGACCGGCGGTGGGCCGGACAAAGTCGAGCCGACCGCGGGTCAAACCAAGGTGAACCGCGCCCTCCAAGACGCCCCGATCACCGAGGCTTCGACGATCCTCCTGCGGCATCACAAGTTGAAGGGAGGCTACCGCCTCGAAGCGTTCCTGCCCGCGGTCGCGCTCACCGGATTCGACCCGGAGCAGCACCCGCGCTGGGGCGTCTATTACCACATCCGCGATGAGGAACTCGGCGACCAGTACCTCGCGGTGAATATGGAGTTCCCCTTCGCCGACGATCCGAGCCTCTGGGACACGCTGGAATTGGTGCGGTAGAATCGAATCACTTCTCCAATCCGAAGCTCCGCAGGATGAACTTCATCTGCGTGCGCGGATAATGCCCGCTCAGGATGCCGTGCCGGGAACTCGGGTAAATCATCACGTCGAAATCCTTGTTCGCCTTCTGCAGCGCTTCGATGAACTTCAGACTGTTCTGGGCGTGGACATTGTCGTCCACCAAGCCGTGGACGATGAGCAGCTTGCCGTGCAAATTCGCGGCCGCTTTCAGCACCGACGACTTTTCGTACCCGGCCGCGTTGTCTTTGGGCAAGCCCATGTAGCGCTCGGTGTAAATGCTGTCGTACAGCGCCCAATCGGTGACCGGCGCCCCGGCGATGCCGGCGCCGAATTTCTTCGAGTGCGTCAGGGCGTAGGCCGCCATATAGCCGCCGTAACTGTGGCCGCTCAGACCGACGCGGGCGGTATCGGCCCACGGATTCTTGCCGATCCAATCGACGGCCGTTTCCAAGTCTTTGAGTTCCCCCACGCCGAGTTGCTTGAAGCTGTTCCACGCCGACTGGGCGCCCTGCCCGCTGGCGCTGCGGGGATCGACGCGGAAGACGACGACGCCGTGCGCCGCCAGGATTTGCTCGAAGCCGCCGCGCGTGCCGGCGCCGTCCTTCACCGTCGGGGCGTGCGGCCCGGCGTAAGTCAGAATCCAGATTGGGTAGCGGTTGGAAGCGTGGAAGTCGGGCGGATACGTGATGGCGCCATCCATGGTGAAACCGTCGGTCGTCGGGATCTTCACCCGCTCGTACTTGCCGTAGTGGAACTGCTCGCGGTCGTGCGAGGGGTTGGTATCGAGGACGCGCACCGGCTTGCGGACGAGTTCGCGCAGCACTGTTTGCACCGGCGTCGCGTCGTTGCTTTGGCGGTCGATGTACAGCGCGCCTTTCGGAGCGAGCTCGATGGCGTGGGTGCTGTCGGTTTGCGTCAGGATGCTCGCGCTCGCCGGGTCGCGGAGGTTCGTCAGCAGGAAGTCGACGCCGGTGACGCTGCCGGCGTTGGCCGTGAAATAGATGTCCCCACTCGCCTCGTCGATGCGCTCGACGCCCTTGATGTCGAACTGGCCAGCTGTGACCGGTTGAATGAGTTTGCCATCGGCCGCGTAGTGGTAAAGGTGCTTCCAGCCGCCGCGTTCGCTGAGGATCAGGAGCGAGCCGTCCATGAGCCAATGCGGTTCGCCGAGATCCTCGACCCAGGCTTTGGTCGTCTCGCGGAAGAGCACCTTGGGCTTGGCTGCGGCGTCGGGCCAGGTGGCGAAGTCGAGCCACGTCTGTTCGCGGTTCTGAATGTAAGCGAAGGGCACCGGCGATTTGCCCGGCACCCAACCGACGCGGGCAATCACGGTGGCGTCGGCTTTGTACCCATCCAGATTCAAGAACACCGGCTTCGGTTTGTCTTCGCCGAGGTTCACCACGCCGATGCTCACGAGTGGGTTCGGGTCGCCCGCCTTCGGATAGTTGATGGTCTGCAGTGTCCCGCGCGGCGTCGTGGAATTCAGCACGTTGAACTTGGGCACCGGCGCGTCGTCGAAGCGCATAAACGCGAGGGCGCTCGAGTCGGGCTTCCACCAGTAGGCCGCGCCGTTGCGGTTGAAGATTTCCTCCTCGTAGACCCAGTCGCCGCGACCGTTCAATATCTCGGCGCTGCCGCCATCGGTCGTGAGTTGCGCGACTTTGGCCGTCGCCAAGTCGATGGCGAACAAGTTTCCCTTCCGCACGAACGCGAGTCGTTTGCCATCGGGGGAGAAAGTCGCGAACTCGTGCTCCTTGTCGTTCGTGAAACGCTTGGCCGGGGTGCCATCGCGCGGAACGAGGATGAGTCCGTTGCCGCTGTCGAAGAGGATAGCCGTGCGATCCGCGTTGAAAGTGAATCGGGTGCCTTTGATGAATAGGCCCATCGCCTTCGCATCGACCCCATCGACGGCCCCGAGCGACTTTTTCAACTTCTCCGGATCGACGAACAACTCGGACCGGCCCGATCGCGCCGCCACTTTCCAAAGCTGGCCTTCCTTGGCCTGCAGCCAATGTTCGCCGTCGGGTAGCCAAGTGGTCTCGCCCATGACCGTGCCGATGCCGCCGCGACCGAGGGCGAGTCGATCCATCCCGAATTTCTTCTTGGCGGTCCGGTCTTCGGGCAGCGCCCGCGGGTTGCCCGTGAAGATCGGCGTGACCTTGGGCAATCGCACGACCGGGAACGGCGACTTCATCGCGAGCGCGGCATCGAACGCGTTCCACGTCGTCAGTCCATCTTCCGCTTGTGGCTCGAGCAAGTAGGCCGCGAGCCGACCGAAGGGTTGCTTCGTCCGCACCA
>JAYTBD010000575.1:0-3820 GCA_043737155.1 Fimbriiglobus sp.
ATGGCCCGGTCGCCGATGAGCAGCACCGCATCGGTCCCCGCCGATTCCGGGTCCGCATCGATGGGCAATTGTTGGTACCGGATCGATTGATCCGACCGATGCCCCAGCAGAATCTTCGTCAACGCCGCACTGGTCCGACTCCCCTCGTCGAGAGCCACGCTGCGAATCTCGCCCCACGGCACCTTGCTGAACAGGGTGACGCTGAGCACCGGCCCGCGCGACGCGATGGCCACGTTCGGAATCATCGAATAGGTCCCGGCCCGGAAGAACTCGATGACGGGGATCAACCCCACGTCGAGTTCCCCGGCCGCGAGCCGGTCGGCCAACCGGCTCGGCAGATCGAGCGACAGCGCGATCCGATCCGAGAAGCCCGCCAACCCTTCGATGAGCGGCTTGGAGTTCAGGTAATTCACCGCCCCGACGCGAATCATGATCCACCCGTCCTTTCCGTTAGGATAGCAACCGCAGGGAATGGGTCGGGGGTAACGCGTCGCCCCGTTCACTTCGGCCACGGGAAGAGATCCGCTTTCACCGCCGCGTAATTGGCATCGAGCGCCGGCCCGAGCAACCGCAGCGCCGCGATCCGCCGGATGACCTGCTGGAAATATTCCACCTCATCGAGCCGCAATGCCCGGCCCAACAGCGCGAACTCCCGGTAGCTCAGCCACTTCTTCAGCACTTGGTAGCCGCCGAGAGTGTATTCCCACACCGCCTTCGGCACGTTCTTCCAGTAGGCCGCGTCGTTGAGGTAGATGTCGAAGGTCGTCACGCCGAGTTGGGCGACGCCGTCGCCGATGGCGGCCAACTCCTCCGGGGTGTAGGCGCGATCGATGGCCTTGCCGTAGCTCGGCATGCAGATGCCACCTTTGCCCGCGATGCCCCAGTGGGCGGTGACGGCGAAATGGGCGAGCGGGTCCAACGCACCACCGCCAACTCTATTTGCAGTGCCGATAACGCGTATGTCAGTTCGAAGTTTGCCCACAGTGACGCCGGAAACTCGCTTTTCAACATCGAGCAAGTCGGCCACCTGCTGTCCGAGAGCCCCGGAAGTCTTGAGAAGGTCCCTTTCATTCGGCAGCGGCACTCGTGGCCAATCCTGACTCAATGCATCCGTATTCTCGATTGCGTATTTGGGAGCGTGCAACATTGCGAGGGCGTGGTAGAAGAGCCTCGGCATCGCTTTAACTTTCCCCCGTGCAGACAAGTAATCCACGGCGTCATCCGACAAGTTGGCACAGTGATCGCCAAACTCATGACATTGCCGCCCTTTATCTTCACCGAATAGCGTGTGGCCGTTACTATCTTCCTTCAACAACATCGGGAAGACGTTTGCGCTTCGCTCGATGATGTGAATGGCGGCAAGCTGCGGATGAACCGGTGGCGGATCGAAGTGCTTGCGGTTTTGCTGCACGGCCGAGAACCATTGATTCCCTTCGAATACATTTGGGAAGTAGTCCGTGCGCTTCTCGTCAAGCAACTTCGTTTCCGGTTCCCAGTAGAGCCAGCGCAGATCGAAGGGCCGGTAAGCGAAGCGGACGGTGTTCTTCGGCAAGTAGCCTCGCTTCAACAGCGTTTTCCGAGTTTCCTTGGCATCGAAGCGCGCAGCATCTTCCATCAAGCGAGGCGCAAGTCGACGCATGTCGTCGTCGGAAATGGTCTTGTCGAAATACGCCTGCATTCTCGCTTCGAGTACGGTCTTATCGATATCAACCACTACATCGTCACGGCTGGTTTTGACCCCCGTGAAATAGGTCGGAAACAAATCCGGAGCAGTTGGCCATGTCGTATACCCCGCCGTCGTTTTCATGGGACGGAACGGCAATCCGAGTTCGCGGATCGGCTCGACTCTCGCGTATTTCTTTTTAGACCAATCACGGCCGAAGTCTTCCAATTCCTCCAGCTTGCTCGCACCCCAGAAGTCGCGGTAGTGGACTTTCGCAGGCGATTTGTGTTTGGGCTTCCTCACCAACGTGGCGATGGCCGTTCCGACTTGGATGCCTTCACGGTTCTGAGCCGTACTGAAGGCGCTCGGGTCACTTTCCCCGTCGGGCGTGAGTTTGCCGGTCTTGTATTTGTCGCCATTGAGCGAATCGATCCAGATCGAATCGAAACTGTCGAGGTACTTCTCACGCATCAGCGGGAACGAGAGCCCGTCGAGCCAAGAGTAGTTGGAAATGAAGCAGACGATCCCTTCGGCCGCTTGGCTTCCTGAGAGTTCCCGGAGGATGCTCCGCTCCGCCATGCGGAAGAAGCGAACGTAGAGATCGTTCAACCCTTGGCCCTGCGGCTTCAAATTGCCGGCGACACTCGGCGTGCCGCGATAATTGACCGAGAGCGCACGTTCTTCGTCGATGGCGATCCCGGCGAAGCCGTTATAAGGCGGATTGCCCAAAATCACGAGGATTGGATGCTTCCGTTTGACTCTCTCGGCTGCTTCGCGTTCCTTGTTGAACTCATCAAAGATGCTCTTGATCGCATCGAGTTTCGGATCCCAGCCGGTTAGGGCATTCGTGAGATAGATGCCGGGTCGTTCGCCCGAGCCTTCATCGAAAGGTGCTCCGGCGTGTTGCATTTCCAAGCCGAGTTGCAAGTGAGCCACCACGAATGGTGCAGGGAGCAACTCGAATCCGAAAATACGACCGCAAGCCGCCTGTTTAAGCTTGGCAGCCCGCATATCGGCTACACCTAGCTCGATTAACTTCGCATCGATTCTTCTCAACACCTCGACCAAATACGCCCCCGTCCCGCAGCACGGGTCGAGCACGTAAACCGATTCGTCGGCCAGGCCATCCTCGCGTCCCAAATCCTCGCGGAGGATTTGATCGACCCGTCCGACCATGTACTTCACGATCTCCGGCGGCGTGTACCATACGCCGAGTTGCTTGCGGAGTTCGGGGTCGAACTGCTCGAGGAAAGGTTCGTAAAAGTATTGCACGGCATGCGTGTCGTCAAACTTAGCGAAGAAGGCCGCGCGGTCGACCCGGTTGAGCGCTTCGCCGGCCCAACCGAGGATTTCGTCGAGTTTCCATTCTTTGAGTTTGCCGGGTTCGGCCAATTCGTAAAAGAGTTTTCGGATGACCGGCACATTCAAATGCTCGGCGGCCAACTTCCACTGGAAGAGATCCTTCGGTTGACTCCGGTGCCACAGCACCCATGCAGAAAAGATGCCGTAGAAGAGCGTCTGCACCAGCGTGCTGCGGAAGAAGCGGCGGCCCTCTTCCTCCTTCGCGGTGTCGAACGACAGGCCCAGGGCTTGTTCAAGGGCCTTCTGCACGTTGATGAGCGCGGGCACATCCCCGGCGCGTTCCATCCGGCTCTTCGCCTCTCGGGCGTAGCTGGCAAGAAACCACGCCACCGCTTTCGGTTCCGTGATCGGCGCCGGACGGAGCAGGCAGCGCTTGAGGAAATCGACGAACGGGTCGCCGAGTTCCGCGACGAGCTTCGCAGCGTCCTTCTGCCAAAACTCCTTTTCGGAATCGACCAACTTGAAGTGTTCGAAACGGACGCGGTTGCCGGCGTCATCCCGGCCCAGCAGCAAGAACTCGCGGTAGTTCGTGACCAGCACCTGCGAATGGGCCTTCCAATAGCGTTCGACTTGGAGGGTGTCGGCGATGGCGAGGAGTTCGTCCTTCGGTTTCTTGCACTCGATGGCCCCGCGCGATGGCAGTTGCCCGACCGGGGCTTCCGTTTCATCGGTCGAATATTGCTCGAAAGTGAACAACCCGCCATCGGGCATGTTGCCGGATTGGTTCTTCAAACTCATGAACGCGCGGACGGCGGGCTTCAATCCCGCCCCGGCCGCATTGAGCAACACGGCTAG
>JAYTBD010000576.1:0-9197 GCA_043737155.1 Fimbriiglobus sp.
TTGACGAGGTCGAGGGATTCCGCGCGGCCGTGCGTCGCCAACTCCGCCATGGCGTCGAGCCACGCGGTCTCGTCCTTCTCGTAGAGTTCGTGCAAAGTCCCGGTCCGATTCGCGATCACGGCTCACCCCATCACTTGTTCAACACGATTTCCTTCGCCTTCAGCAATTCGATCTTACCACCTTTGAACACGGCGTATTGGAACGCGGTCCCCTCCGTTGCGGCGGCGCCGATCTCCCCCTTCGGGCTGAGCGCGATGAACGCGCACCGCGCCGGGTGGACACCGCGCCGCGCCGCGACCGCGTTGATCCGCCGGGCCGCGAGTTCGCACGCTTCCTGCGACTTCTTCCCGGCCCGCATGGCTTCCACCACATAGGTGCTGCCGCTGATGCGGATCACTTCCTCGCCGACGCCGGTGGCCCCGGCCGCGCCGGCTTCGTCGTCGGCGTACAGGCCCGCGCCGATGATCGGCGAATCGCCCACGCGGCCGGGGAGTTTGTAAGCGAGACCCGATGTCGTGCAGACGCCGCCGAGGTGCCCGGCCTTATCCAACCCGAGCACGGTCACCGTGTCGTGGTTCGCTTCATTGATCGGCAACGTGATATCTTCGGGTCCGTTGTACTGTTCTTTCTCGCCCGGCTTCTTGGCTTTGGGGTGCTTCTCGATCCATTCGCGGATGCCTTCGAGCGTGTGCGGCATCTCCAGCGCGAAGCCCTGTTGCAGAGCGAACCACTTGGCGCCTTCGCCGGTGAGCAGCACGTGCGGGGTCTTCTCCATGACCCGGCGGGCCACGGCCGAGGCGCTGCGGATATGCTCCAAACCGGCGACGGCCCCGCAGTCGAGCGTTTTGCCGTCCATCACGCACGAGTCGAGCGTCAACCGCCCGATGCGGTCGGGCAAGCTGCCGAAGCCGACGGAGCGGACGCCGGTGTCGTTCTCCACCGCCTGCGCGCCCGCAATGACCGCATCGAGCGCGGACTTGCCTTCGGTCAACAGTTTGGAAGCGACTTCGACGGCGAGTCTGCCGAAGGTCCAAGTGGCGATGACGACGGGCTCGGCCATAGGTTTGCTCCGCGGGGGTGATGGGTATTGTGCGAAGTCGATGAGAGAAATGAAAGATCGCGGGCGACGCGATTGCAAATAGCCGAGTCCCCGCGATTTTTCTTGCGGGGGATTGAGACGTGTTCTAACAATTGTCAGCCGGCGAGGTTCCGGGTCGAAAGTCGTACCGCTGTCCCGAGTGTGTGTTTCCGGAGAGCTTCCGATGTTGACCAAGACCGAACCATCCACCACTCGGCTACCGACCTCGAACCGATTCGAATTCGAAAAGCGCATCGGTTCCGGCGGCATGGGCACCGTGTACCGGGCCTTGGACCGGAGAACCAACGAATTCGTCGCGATCAAAGTGCTCCACTCCAACCCGGGTCAAAATCCCAATCTGCGCCTCCGACTCGCGCGGGAATTCCGCGCCGCCCACGAACTCGATCATCCCAATATCGTCCGGGCCATCGCCTGCGAACACGACGGGGATAAGTTCTTCGTCGTCTACGAATTCGTGGAGGGGTGCAACTTGGGGGACCGACTCGAAACCGCGGGGCGGTTCGACGAGCCGGAGGCCGTGCGGATTATCACCCAAGTGGCGCAAGCGCTGCATTACGCCCACCAGCGAAAAGTGATTCACCGCGATGTGAAACCCGACAACATCATGCTCCTGCCGGACGGGCGCGTCAAACTCACCGATTTCGGACTCGCCAAGGATTACAGCGACCCCGACGATCAAAATCTCACACGGCATATGAGCGGGCTGGGAACCCCCCACTTCATGGCGCCGGAGCAGTTCGCCAACGCGAAAAATGCCGGCGTTCTGTGCGATGTCTATTCCCTGGGGGCCACGCTCTACAATCTCGTGACCGGGAAACTCCCGTTCGACGCCAAAACCCCGATCGCCATCCTCACCAAAAAAGAATTGGGGAATCTCGTCCCCCCCCGGACGGTCGTCCCCATGCTCAGCGAGCAAGTGGATGCCGCCATCCGATCGTCCGTCGAGGTCCAGCCGTCGCGGCGACCCGCCTCGTGCTTGGAATTCTTCAGGCTCGTGACCGCGCGCAGCAAATCCAAGCGCAACACGGTATTGACACCTCCGCCCCTCCAAATCGAAGAGGGGGAAAACCGCCGGGCGTGCGTTCGGTTTCAGGCCAAGTTCGGCACGGTGGGCGTGATCGATACGAGCGTGCACGGGAGCGAGCTCGAAGAGCAGTGGCCGCTCATGGTGCAAGATATTTCCTCCGGCGGATTGAAAATGCGATTGGCCCGTCGATTCGAACCCGGCTCGGTGCTGTCGATCGAAATGGTCGACGAACTCGCGAATGAGCCTTGCCGATTCCCCGTCCGCGTGATCCGCGTGAGGCGGGATCGCGGCGGGCATTGGATCCACGGATGTTCGTTCGTGGATCCATTGTCGGAATCGAATCTCAAGCTGCTGTTGAAGCTGAATTGAAGCGGCGATCGCGTGGTGAGGATGGGAAGAAAATCCATTGTCAGGCGGATTGGAAGCGGTCGCCGAAGCGTGCTTTCAAGCGGTCGTAGCCGGGGTCGTCGTCGGGCAGATCGAGGAGCAGACACTGGAGTTCATCGAGGAACGGCGTCTCGACGAGCGCGCGGGTGAAAGCGTCGTCGACTTCGTTACCGCGGAGGTCGAGGTTCCAGAGCGAACGGACGAATCGCGATTGCGCGAGTTCGCGGATGTGGGAACCGTGGAGGTTGCAGTCGCGGAGGCCGAGGGTGCGGAGGTTCGGGGCGTCTGCGGAAATGAGGCATCGCATCGAAGCGTGATTGATACCATTGCCGCTGAGTTCGAGTTTCCTCAATCCGTTGAATCCATTCCATCTCGCGAGCGCGGCGATGCCGTCCGCGGTGAGATGGGCGCTGCTCATGTCGAGCGAATGCAGCCCCGGGAAAGACGCCGTCCGCTCCAAACGCTTGCCGATGAGATCGCCGAGCACATTCTCGCTGATATCGAGTTGTCGGAGTTTGGGAAAGCGAGCGGAGGTCATCAGCTCGCATGCCCCGCGCGCGGTGAGTCCGCCCAGAGGAAATGCCAGTTTCACCAAATGCGAGCCGTCGATTTCGCCCCGGGTCAGAACCGCGACGCCGTCTTCGGTGTCGGAGGAATCGGAAATTTCGAGCTCTTCGAGTTTGCATTCGACACCGACGAATTGCAGGAGCAAGGGGAGGCTCGGATACGGGTGGTCCAAGTGGCCGTAGCCGACGCGCAAGCGGCGCAGGTTCCGCGCGATGGCTCCGTGAAACCGAGTGAAGGTGCCGATGGAACCGGACGCGGCGAATCGGTCGATCTCGATTTCAGCCAACTCCACAAGGTGCTCGGCGCGTTCCAAAATTGCGAATAGGTCGGATTGCCGATGGCTGTAACGCGTCTTCAACCGCTTGAGGTGAACCAGAGACGGCGACGCGACGATAGCCAAGGTGAGGGCCGTCAGGGGTATGTTATACGATGACAGGGATTCGAGATTGGAAAGGACGCGGGTATCGAAAGCCCCGTGATCCCAAGGATCGACGCGGCGACTCTGCGGAATACCCACCATGAGCTCGCGGAGCGGAAAGCCTGCGGCGATTTGTCCGATGTGCGTTTCCCACGTCTGTTCCATCGAGATTTTCAACTCGGTGCGCAAGCCGCGGATTCGCCCCGCATGTCGGTAGCTCGCCCCGTAGTATTGCTTCAATGGCTCTCGCGACTTCCCTTTCGTCAGGCTTTCGAGTGATGCCGCCCGTTCGAGCATGGCCCTGGCTCGTCCCGCCGCGACATCGACCTTCGCCAGCTTCTCGGCAGGAGGGAGAAGCTCTCGCGACGCAAGGAGCATATACGGCTCCAGCGCCCGCTCGTACACCCGCGCATTCGCGTCCCATTCGCACTGGATCCGGATCAACTCCGCGTGAGCCCGATCCACGGCATCGCCGTGCTCGTCGAGCCAATCGGCGAAGACCAACTTCGGCAGATCGTCGCACGGATCGGCGCAGATCGCAGCGTAGAGACTTTCGCGTTCCATACCGCTGTTGTATACCTTCCCCATGCCCTACACCCCGATCCTCGCGACGCTCGGCTACGTCTTCTCCGAGGATCGCCTGCGCGTGCTGCTCGTGCACCGCACGGCCCGCGGCGAAGCCGATCCGCACTTCGGCAAGTTCAACGGACTCGGCGGCAAACTGGAATGGGACGAAGATATCGTCGCCGGGATCAAGCGAGAAATTCTCGAAGAAGCGGGGATCGTCTGCGACGAGTTGCAGCTCGCGGGGACCATCTCGTGGCCCGGCTTCGGCGCGGGCGGCGAAGATTGGTTCGGCTTCCTCTTCCGCATCACGCGATTCACCGGCACCCCTTTCCAAACGAACGACGAGGGTGCCTTGAACTGGATCGAGTTGGAACGCGTCGCGGAACTCCCCCTCTGGGAGGGCGATCACTTTTTCCTGCCCCGCATACTCGACCTAGCTTCTCCGGTATTCCACGGGGTGATGCCGTATACCGACGGTCGCCCGACCGGTTGGCGTTTCTCGCGGATGCCTCAATAAAAATCGCATCGGGCGAAGTTTTCGTGTGCTACTGTTCGCTGTTCGGTCACGGGCGCGCCCATTTCGCCGCGTCCCGAACGCTCACCCCGACTCGCACTCCCGAAGCAGGTGACCGGGTGGCATCGTCGAATGTGCGGGGCCGGATCGTCGGCCCATTCGCACCCGAAGTTGGGTCCGAGGTGTTTCCGGGTTACCGGCTCCTCCGACTGCGCGGTCGCGGGGCGTTCGCCACGGTCTGGGAATCGACGACCCCCTCCGAACGGCGCGTGGCCCTCAAGTTCATGTCGAGCCAATCCGGGCAAACGGGTTCGACCACCGCCCGCGAAATCCGCTCCCTCCAGTGCATCCAAGCGCTGATCCATCCGCACTTGCTCCGCATCCACGAAGTCTGGTCGCTGCCGGGCATCATCGCCATCGCCATGGACTTGGCCGACGCGTCACTGCTCGATTTGATGATGCTTTACCACGACGACTTCGAGAAGCACGTCGATCCGGACAAGCTCTTCATGTACCTCGGCCAAGCGGCGAAGGCGCTCGACTTCCTCAACGCCCGCCGGCACATGGTCGACGGCCGGCTGGTCGGCTATCAGCACGGCGACATCAAACCGAACAACATCCTGCTCGTCGGCGACAACGCCTTCCTCGCCGACTACGGCCTGGCCACCGTGACCTCCGGCGCCAATACGCCTTGCCCGCGCCACGGCACCATGGAATACGCGGCGCCGGAAGTATTTTCGGGCTACCTCACGGAAGCCAGCGATCAATTCAGTTTGGGCGTGACGTACCACCTGTTGCGGACGGGCACTTTCCCGTTTCCGCCGCCCCCGCCGCCCGGCGCATTGAAGAAGCTGTTCTCGCGCCCGCCACCGGATCTGTCGAACCTCCCCGTTTACGAGCGCGCCATCGTCTGTCGGGCACTGGCCCCGATCCCTTCGAACCGCTTCCCGAACTGCGCCGAGTTCATCGCGGCGTTGGTCGCGGCCCACAAGCAGAACCCGCCGAAGGTGGTACCGGTTCGCACCTCAAAATCGTCCGTCGTGCTCGCCCCGGAACCGCTTTCGGAACTCGCGCCGACGGGCGGCCCGCGCTCGGGCGCTTTTCAGCCCGCGAAGCAGAGCTAGATCCATGCTCCGCCCGTTCTTCGCCATCGCGATGCTCGCCCCCGCGCGGCAGCTCACCTTCCGCCGCGTCGCCGTCGGGCACGCGCTGTTCCTGGCGCTGCTGGCATGGCTCACGGCCGCGGACGGCACCCCGCACGGCCTCACCACCTTCGGCTACGTCCTGTTGGCATTGGCGATGGTCGAAGGAGCGACGCTCGTCGGTTGGCGCTTGACCCAATTGCCGAAGAGCCAAGCCCTCGAATTCTTGTTGGTGTCCCCGGTGCAACCGCGGCGCGTCTTCGCCGCGGAGGCGCTCGTCGGAGTATCTCGGTTCGCCCTCGTGTGGCTCGGCGGGTTGCCGGTCTATCTCGCGCTGATCCTGTCCGGCGCCATCGCCCCCGTCGATCTCTGGCCACTGGCGGCACTCCCCTTCGTGTGGGGTTTGGCCATCGCGTTGCTCCTGAGCGCGTGGGTCTACGAAACCATCCCCGTCCGGCGCATCGGCGAATTATGCGGGCTCTTCTGCGTGCTGCTCTACCTCACCTTGGGCGTCCTCGTCGGCGAGCGATTGGTCCAATGGCTCGGGGATTTACCGGTGCCGGTCGGCCGGTTCCTGTTCGACTTCATCCTCTTTTTCCACGAGATAAACCCTTTCGGAGTGATGCGCTACTGGTTCGGCGCCGGTGGTGTCGAGTGGATCGCCGAGGAGCGGTTGTTCGGGCTACTCGCCGCGGGACTGGCGCTCACTCTGTTGGCCGGACTCCGC
Source organism: Fimbriiglobus sp. (assembly GCA_043737155.1). GTDB lineage: Bacteria > Planctomycetota > Planctomycetia > Gemmatales > Gemmataceae > JALHQU01. Next base: position 6,449 of record JAYTBD010000576.1, read on the forward strand.
GGGGCGTGTCGATTGAAGGGGCACTTCCACGACCGTCACTACAAGCCGATCGACAGCGGTCGGAAGTCGCAGCTCGACGCCATCGGGGATCGACCGCTTTCGTGGTGGGCCGTGCGGCGCGCCATGGAATTCAGCGGGCGGATCAACCTCTGGCTCGCGGGCGGGTTCTCGGCGATGTACTCGGCCTACCTCGTGGCCGGGGACGACTGGCCCCCGTGGATGGGCCGGATCGTCTTTCAACTCTTCGACAACTGGGGCGGCCCGCCGACGGTCGCCACGGCGATGGCGGTCATGGCCGCGGTGCCCGCCGTTTTCCAGTACGGCCTTTGGGACGCCACCGTGCAGGATCGGTGCAAGCGGCTCGAACTTCTGTTGCTCTCGGACTTGAACGGCCGCGATTACTGGTTGGCCTCCCGCGCCGCGGCGTGGCGGCGCGGTCGCGGGTACCTGATGATCGCGGCGATGCTCTGGCTCGCGATGGGGATCAGCGGCTACTCGACGTGGCCCGGCGTCATCGCTTCCGCCGTCGGCGGCCTGAGTCTGTGGGCGTTCTGCTTCGCCGTCGGCTTCCGCAGCTTCTCGACGGGGAACCAAACCAGCGGCTTGGCCTCGTTCATCACCCTCGGTTTCCCACTGCTCCTTTACGGATTGCTCCGCATTGGCTACGGCAGTTGGGCCGGCTTGGTTCCGACGGGTTTGTGCCACCTCCCCGCCAAAGACGCGTGGAATTGGACGTGGCCCCTCGGCTTGGCGGGGACGCTGGCGCTGACCTACTGGCTCACGCGCACCGGAATGAGGAACTGCGACCGCGACTTGCGCGCCTGGTACGACGCGAACCAAGGAACGAAAGCGGCGGGTTGAATTCGGCACCGGAACGGCCACCCGGGCTAGAATGTGTCGGCAAGGTCAACGGGAGATCATGATGGGTGAGATTCGCGTGCGGGTGATCCTGACGAATTCGATGGATGAAGCGTTGCACCGTCGCAAGAAATTGAAGAGGTCGGCCATCCGCACCTACGAGGCCGATGCACTCGTCGATACCGGGGCCGTTCGCTCCGTCATTCCATCGCACGTCATGCAGGCGCTCGGCGTGTTATCCCGCGGCGAGCGCGTGGCCGAGTACGCGGACGGCCGCAAAGAGGCCGTGAGCATCACCGAGCCGATCATTTTCGACTTGATGGGCCGCGATACACCAGAAGAAGCGCTGGTGCTCGGCGACGAAGTGCTGATCGGCCAGACCGTTCTGGAAAAACTGGATCTGCTGGCCGACCGCGCGAATCGCCGGTTGATCGCGGCACACCCCGATCAGCCCGTGTCCAAAGTCAAGTGACCAACTCTTCCGGACCCATCCCATGCAACTCGGTTTCGTCTCCGCGATCCTCCCCGAACTGACCCTCGAACAGGTGCTCGCCTTCGCCGCCGAAGAGGGCTTCGCTTGCGTCGAACTGATGTGCTGGCCGCCGGGCAAAGCGGACCGCAAATACGCGGGGGTCACGCACCTCGACGTGTCCGACTTCAGCGTGGAAGCCGCGAGCCACGTCCGCGATTTGCTCCGCATTCACAGCGTCGCGGTGTCGGGGTTGGGCTATTACCCGAACCCGCTCGACCCGAATCCGGAGCACCGCGGACTCGTCGTCGACCACCTGATGAAAGTGATCCGCGCCGCGGCACTGCTCGACATCCCCGTGGTCAACACGTTCATCGGGCGCGATCCGGCGCAGACCGTCGAGGCGAATCTGCACGTGGTGCCGACCGTGTGGAATTCGATCGTGGAGTTGGCCCGCACGGTGAAAGTGAAGATCGGCATCGAGCACTGCCCGATGCTATTCAGTAACGACGAATGGCCCGGCGGCAAAAACGTCGCCAGCAGCCCCGCCGTGTGGCGGCATCTCTTCGGACTCTACTCGGACGGCACTGTCGGATTGAATTTCGATCCGTCGCACTTGGTCGCGGAGATGATCGACGCGCCGCGCGCGCTGCGCGAGTTCGGCAAGCATTTGGTGCACGTCCACGCCAAAGACGAGCGCATCGACCGCGAGCGGTTGTACGAAGTCGGCGTCCACGGACTCGGCTGGCACGTGCCGAAACTCCCCGGGTTGGGGGATGTGGAATGGGGTCCGTTTTTCGGGGCGCTCACCGACACGGGTTACGACGGCCCCGTGTGCATCGAGGTCGAAGACAAGGCTTATGAGGGGAGCTTGGACAATCGCAAACGGGCGCTGCGGCAGAGCAAGCGGTTTTTGGAGCAGTTCATGGGATAGTGGCGGCCAGTTTCCCGACTTGCCGGCGCAATGATGCCTTTGTTGAAGTTCAACCTTTAGGTTGTCTTCGCACGGAGAAGAGTATCCATTCGTAAGGTCGGGTCGAGTCTTCGAGGCCCGACACGGCGGGCGTCGAGCCTCGAGGACTCGGCCCGCCGAAGACAACCTAAAGGTTGAACTCCAACAAAGGCATCATTGCTTCCACAATTTGGCCAGTTCGATCACCGCCGGTTTCGCCGAGGTTGCGCTCGTTTTGCCGTCGCCCAACTTCAAATGCAGCGTTCGCGTCGCCGGTTCGAAGACCATGCTCTGCAGCGTTTGCTTCTTCTGACTCACCGCATCGAGTTCGGCGAACACCTCCCCGACGCCGAGCTTGTCGTCGCCCGCCTGCGTCTTCAACAGCTTCGCCAACCGCCAGCATTCCTTCTTCGGCGGCACGCCGAGCGAGTCGCTCATGAAGTGGTTGGTGCAGAGCGTCAGGTCGTTCG
>JAYTBD010000577.1:0-3814 GCA_043737155.1 Fimbriiglobus sp.
TCGAGCCGCTCGATGTTGCGGGCGAGGTCGGCGATGCTGATGTTGTCCATCCCGTTGACCTCCATGGCGATGTCGGCATCGCCGAGGGCCAAGTCGAGATCGACGAGCGCGACGGTGTTGTTCGGATCGGTGGAGAGGGTGGCCGCGAGATTGACGGCGATGCTCGTGGTCCCGACCCCGCCGCGGGAGCCGAGGACGGCGACCAACTGCGTCGCGCCCTGCTGGCGGATCATGCCGGCGCCGAGGCTCGGTTGCTCGCCGAGGGCGCCGCTCGATTCGCCGAGGGCGCGGCGCAGGGCGGCGAGCATGTCTTCGAGGCCGACGGGGTGTGTGAGGAAGTATTTGGCCCCGCGCTGCAGCGATTGCAAGAGAGCTTGGTGGTCGTGGCTGATCGTGAGAATGGGCAGTTTCGGATAGATATTCGACAACTCGCCGATCATCTGCAGCGCTTTGTTCTTGTCGGCATCGAGCGCGACGATGGCCAAGTCGGGCATCGTCTCTTGCTGCTTGATGACGTCGAAGAAGTATTCGTAGCGGGCGCACTCGGCTTCGAGCCAGACGAAATCGACGCCGAGCAAAAGCGTGCGGAGCGATTCGCGGGAGACTTCGGACGGGTCGACGATGGCGACTCTTTGCATATCGATCACCGGACTCGGGGTGTTCGTCAGGGGTGTGAAATCGGCCGGGCCACTCCATTCGGAGTCGCCCGGCATTGCGTTGCTTCCGACCATCCGCGGCCGTCCGCTACTTGGCTTCCGGCACGGGCACTTGCAAAGGCAGCGGCATCGGCACCGTCGAAGGCAGGCTCTGCGGGACCAGCGACGGTTCGGTGATGATCGGGGCGGCCGGGAGGCACGGGGCCGTCAAGCTGGACCCGGCGACCAATCCCGTGCCTTTGTTCTCGGCGTGGCGGTAAGCCGGGACGTACTGCTTGCCGTCGAAGATCTTCCGGGCACCGCGGGGCGCCTCGAGCAGTTGCTCAACGAATAGTTCATAATCGTCCGGGCTGCGCGTTTCTTTCCCGGGAACCCGGCGCGGCACTTGGCACGAGTTCAGCGGTTCGGCCAGCCGCGGGGTCACGAGGATCAGCAGTTCGGTTTCGCGTTCGTCGTGGGACACGTTGCTGAAGACCGTCCCGAGCAGCGGCAAGTCGCCGAGGTACGGGACTTTCTGCGAACTGGCTTGCACCGTCGTTTCGAGCAAGCCGCCGATGGCGAAGGTCTGGCCCGACTGCAGCAGGACCGAAGCCCGCACTTGGGTTTCGTTGAAGCCGGGGGTGAACCCGAAGGCCGTCGTGATGCCCCGGCCGTTGTTCACCGACGAGATCCGCGGGTTGATTTCCAAGTAGATCCGCCCGTCGCCGTAGACGATGGGGAGCACTTCGAGTTCCGTACCGACCGGAGTCAGGGTGACCCCGGGGCCGTTGATGCCCGACGACGGGCTGAGTACGGCTTGCTGGCCGCCGGCCCGGAAGAACGCGGCCCGACCCGTTTGCGTCACGATCTTCGGTTCCGACAGGAACTTCGCGACCCCTTCGCTCCGCAAGGCCCGCAGGGCGCCCGTGAACTGCCCGGGGACGATCCCGGCCACGATGTTGGCGTTGGCCCCGGAGGCGAACGAGGGCAACCCCCCGGACGTCACCGTGGTGGCGGCCAAACCGCCGAGCACGGAGGCGATCCCGAAACTGGTCCCGCCCGCTTGGAACGAGAAACCGCGTTCGCGGAGCATCGTGCGGTCGACTTGGGCCACGGTCACGTCGATCATGACCTGCTGCGTGCCGCCGATTTGGATCGCGTTGATGACGTTGGTGGCGTTGCCGCCCACCGCGCTGCTCGCGATCCGAATCACGATGTCGGCGTCGCCCGGCTGGCTGACCGTCCCGCTGAGGACGATGACGTTGCCGACGCCGGGGATGATTTCGATATTGGCCGTGGGGACGGCTTGCTTGATGACGAACTTCAGCTGTTCGTAATCCGGCTGGACGACCACGGTGTAGACGGCTTTGGAGCCGCCTTCGAAGGTCACGGTCAGTTGCGTGGCCCCGCCGAGCTTGCCGACGAGGTCGATGGTTTTCAGGTCCGGGGCGATCGGCCGCGCTTCGAGGACATCGCCGTTGCTGAGGGCGATGTCGGTGATCACCTTGTTCGTTTTCGGGTCGAACTTGGCCAGCCCGCCGAGCGGCACCAGCAAAGCCCGCGACCGGGGGTCGACCTTGACGTCGACACCGCCCGCGGGCGGTTTGTTGGGTTGCTGACCCACGGCGACGGTGCTACCCGCCAAACCCGTGAGAACGGCCAAGCTCGCGATCCAGCGGCGGCGTCGAGTACTAATCAGGTGCATCCGTTCACCCTCCTCACAGGACTGGCGGGGCCGAGTGGACCCGCCGTGATCGTAAAACCGTACCGGGGGCGATCCCCGATCCGGAAACAGTCGACTCAAACCGGCCGATCATCGGAATCCTTCCGGGGATCGGCGCTCCATCTCGCTTCACGGCGCCGTGAAGGGGCCTTTCGAACCGCCCGTTTCTTCCGGCTTCTTCTCGGTCGGCTTCGGCTCTTCGTCGTCCGACTCCTGCCGGACCGCGCCCACGTACTTGTGGTCGCCGTTCGGCATCTTCTGGTAGCGGTACTTCACTACGCCCTTGGCCGTCTGCACCGTCACGTCCACATACACCGGCTTCGGCGGCACGGGCTTCGCTTCCTCTTTCGGCTCGCCTTCCTTCGGCGTCGAACCCGCACCGTCCGGCCCGACCTTGCCCATGTTCTGCACCACGACTTCCTTCGGCTTCGGCCCGAGGAACGTCTTCGGGATGAAGAAATTCGCCGGCAGATCCTTCAGCAAGAAGTCACCGTTGGTCGCGTAACTCTTGAGTTCTTTCACGGCCGATTCCGGCACGAGGGCCAGCGGGTACTCCGCGTCCTTGAAACTCTTGGCGATCAGGTCTTCGGTGATGGCGGTGCCCGCGGGGAGGTCCACCGTCGGCACTTTCACCTTCACCATTTCGACGACCGGGGTCTTCGGCACTTCCGGGGCCGTCTTGTCCTTGTCCTCTTCGATGCGGTCGGACAGGATGTCCCAGATTTCTTCGTTCTTGAGGATGCGGTGCGTCGCCGGCTTGTCCGGATGCCGCAGGCCCATCCGCATGGTCGCACCGCGGGAGATCGCCCCTTGCAGGATGAGCTGCTGGTCGGCGGTCACGGCCAAGGACACCATCCCGACGTGCGCCGTGGCGCCGCCCGGTTCCGCGGTCGGGGCCGCGCTCGAGTTCACCGCCAAGACGAGCATGTCGAGGAACATCGGGAAGACGACCCACTTCTGGGACTTCTTCAGCATCACCGAGGCGATGATGTCCACCCGGGCGCCCGGCCCGATGAACCCGCTCGCCGCTTCGACCGTCGACATGCTGGCCGACATCACGCTGTGCCCTTCGGGCGGGTTCAAGAACCCGTTCGCGGTCACGTCGTTCGGGTTGAACGGCTCGCCCGCGCGGACCGTCCGGGTCAGCCGTTTGTCCTTCAGAAAATCGGTCTGTTCGACGTACACTTGCGGCACCGCGTCCCTGGCCATGGATTTCATCACCACGAGCTTTTCCAGTTGCTCGGCCTTCAGCTTCGTGCCGACGGGCAGGTCGGCGCCCGCGACGGGCACATTGACCATTTCGACATCTTGACGCTTGCCCTTCGCACCCATTTGCGTGGTGAGGAAGGCCGCGATCCCGCCGCACACGACCGCCACCGCCACGAGCAAAAGATTCTTCTGTTTCACTTGGCCATCCCCCCGGAGACATTTGCGACCGCGGCCCGATCAACACCAT
>JAYTBD010000578.1:0-3814 GCA_043737155.1 Fimbriiglobus sp.
GCGCGGATGCAGTGCCAAAACAACATGAAACAGTTGGGCATCGCCCTGCACGCACACCACAGCGCCGTCGAGAAATTCCCGCAAGGGCAAGGGGCCGGAGTCGGCTCCGCCGGGTGGAAAGTCCTCCTCCTGCCCTACATGGAGCAGGACAACGTGCACAGGAATGTGAACCTGCTGGACGTGTTCAATTCGGCCGTGCTGCAAGATCTCGCGCTCAAATCGTTCGTCTGTCCTTCGTCGAATTTGAACCCGGTGCCCGCCCCGGTGCCGAGTTGGTATTCCGCGACCATCAAGCACCAAGCCTCCGCGTACATCGGCATCATGGGCGCCTACCCGGACCCCGCCGGCCGGACGACCGGTTCGATCTACGCGTCGAACTACGGCGGCTGGTGGTCGAACACCGGGTTGCTCTTGGCCAACGAGAGCGTCAGCGTGCTGGGGTGTACGGACGGGACCAGCAACACGTTCATCCTCGGCGAGCAAGGGGTGAAAATCGGCACCTCCGGCAACACCGATCTCCGCAGCCGCTACTACTCGGCGTGGGGCGGCTTCACGCAATCCCAACCCATCGGCCGTCTCGCGCCCGGCGCGGACACTTGGGGCATGGGCCTGACATGCGTCGCTTACGCGCCCAACAGCCCCACGGCGGGGGCGGGGGCCAACATCACCTACGGCGGCAATACCATCCTCAACTCCGGCCACACGGGCGGGGTGAATATGCTCTTGGCCGACGGGTCGGTCCGGTTCGTGACGGGCGGGATCGACTTCGCGAACTTCCAGCGGATGTGCGTCCGCGACGATGGCCTCGTAATCACGCAGTAATTCGCTCTCTCAAACGGCGGGGCGTTCGTCCCCGCCGATTTATTTTCAATCCCATCCCGAGGTGGATCACGATGCTCCGTTTATTTTCGCGGGGCGCCTTCGCCCTCGCTCTCGCCATCGCGTTATTGTCCATCGGTTGCGGTAGCGGCGTGCGCACGACGAAAGTCGGCGGGAAAGTGACTTACAAAGGCGACCCGGTGGTGGCCGGGGACCTCAACTTGTACGCCAAGACGACCGGGACCGGCGCGGTCGCCAAAATCGATCCGTCCGGGAACTACGCGTTCGCAGACGCGTTGCCACCCGGATTGTACAGCGTCTTCATCACGTCGCCGCCCCCCGAACCGGTCGCGCCCGGCAGCGCTCGGGCGCCGAAAAGTAGCGTGTCGATTCCGAAAAAGTATTCGAGTCAACAGACCTCGACCTTCACGCTCGAAGTCAAGGACGGCGTCGCGAACTACCCGATCGAATTGACCGACTGATCGCGTTCCCGGGCGGATCGCTAGGCTTCGCTCGGGGGCTATTTCTTCTTCCGCTTCGCGGGCGGCGGGGGGACGGGTGCGGGCGACTCCTCGGCGACTTCAATGGGGGCCGACTTCGGCTCCGCCGGGATCGTTTTGGAAGCGATCGGTAAACCAGAGACGATGAACCCCAATGGCACCAACAATCCGGCGAGTTCATCGGCTTCTCGCCGCGCCTGCGGGGAATCGACCTTGGCCATGGCGATGGCGGCGTACCAGAATTTCTCGCGGTCTTTCGGCGAGAGGGTATCGGGGTCGGCTTCGAGCTCGCGCACCAATTCCCGGTCGAATTTCAACAGCTTGAGCCAGTGGGCCAACTCACGCCAACTCGCGCCCGTGGAAAGTACGGTCCCGTCGCGGGAGAGCGTCCGGCCGATGAGCAGATGAAAGAAGCCGCGCAGGCGGCCCACGGCCAGATTGCGATCACGGACGAGTTCGAGCACGGGCCGGGGGCCATCCATTCCTCACTCTCCGAGCCGGACTGGGATTCGTCAATATTCACTTTGACGAATTTCCCAGAATCCCACAAGGTGCGTTTCTAGCCCGAATCCCCGAACTTCTCCAAATCACCGAAGCCCGGTGGAACCGAATTGATCGTCGCCGATAAACGGACGAAGCCCCCGGCGAACCGGGGGCTTCGAGAAGTGGGCGTTACTGGATTTGAACCAGTGACCCCTACAATGTCAATGTAGTACTCTAGCCAACTGAGCTAAACGCCCTTCTGCCCTCATTTTTAACCGTCGGGGCGGTTTGGTCAAGGCCTTTTCAACCCGACTTCCCCGATGGGTGCCCGATGATCGCACGCTTTCTGCTCACGGCTCTGCTCGCCACGGCTTGCTCGGTCACGGCCTATGCCCAAGCGCCGAAAGGCCCGAAGGTTCCGGACGGGACGAAATCGACCACGAACGTTTCCTACGGCGATCACGAACGGCAGAAGTACGACCTATTCGTGCCCAAAGGAGACGGCCCATTTCCGCTCGTCGTTTGGGTTCACGGCGGCGGCTGGATCGGCGGATCGAAAGACGGCGGTGGACCCGGCTTGTTCCTCCTCGAGCACGGCTACGCGGTGGCGTCGATCAACTACCGCTACAGTTCGCAGGCGGTGTTCCCGGCACAAATACAAGATTGCAAAGCGGCTATCGTCCACCTCCGCAGCGGTGCCAAGAAGCACAAAATCAACTCCGAGAAATTCGGCGTCTGGGGCGCTTCTGCCGGCGGTCACTTGGTCGCGCTCTTGGGCACGGCGGGCGATGTTGCAGATTGGGAACCCGCGGCCAAAGCCGACAGTTCCGTGCGAGCGGTCGTCGATTTTTTCGGTCCCACCGACCTCCTCGCGTTGAGCGGTCCGGCCGGGGGATCGGGGGACAGCGCCGACGGTTTGCTCGGCAAACTCATCGGGGGAGCGCTCTCCAAGAACAAGGAGAAAGCCGACATGGCCAACCCGATCAAGTACACCGACAAGGCCGACGCGCCGTTTCTGATCGTCCACGGGGATAAGGACCCGTTGGTGCCGCTGAGCCAAAGTGAACTACTGGCGGCGGCATTGAAGAAGGCGGGCGTGGAAAACGAGTTGATCGTGATCCCCGGCGGCGGTCACGGCGGGGCGGGGTTCAGCAGCGAGACGAATCGGAAGAAGTACATCGCCTTCTTCGACAAGCATTTGAAGAAGTGATGCGCGGCCGGCCGCGACGGTGTGCCATCAATACTCGGAGGTTTTCGTAGGTCACGCTCTGCGTGACGTGCTTCCCGCGATCAACAAAGCTGAGTTCCTTACCGGCGTCATGCGGAGCATGACCTACAAAATCAGACCAATCCGACGGAACTCCAAGAATCGAAAGGTGCACCCTCCGCGACAATTTCGTTGACTTGTGGAACTCCGAGTGTCATCCTGAGTCTGATCCTTGCCCTCCCCAATCGCGCATCCGCACCGACCGCCGCACCCCGCCCTAACACCGGGATCGAGAATATATTTATGACCGCCGACAATGACGTCGAGTTGATCCAGAAAGTCCGCGATGCGCACCTGAAGCTCCGCAAGGAAATCGGCAAAATCATCATCGGCCAAGACAAGGTCGTGGACGAACTGCTGATGGCCATCTTCTGCCGCAGCCACGCCCTGCTCATGGGCGTACCCGGTTTGGCCAAGACGCTCATGGTCTCGACGCTCGCCCAAGCCCTCGAACTCGGCTTCAAGCGGATCCAGTTCACGCCCGACTTGATGCCTTCCGACATCACCGGTTCGGAAGTGATTCAAGATGACCCGGCCACGCGGCAGCGGATGTTCAAGTTTCTCCCCGGGCCGATCTTCGCGAACATCGTACTCGCCGACGAAATCAACCGGACACCGCCGAAGACGCAAGCGGCGCTATTGGAAGCGATGCAGGAGCGTAAGTGCTCCATCGGCGGGGTCGATTACCCGATGAAGAATCCCTTTTTCGTGCTCGCCACGCAAAACCCCATCGAGCAGGAAGGGA
>JAYTBD010000579.1:0-9184 GCA_043737155.1 Fimbriiglobus sp.
TGAACCACAGCTACGTGGGAACCGAACACTTGCTCCTCGGCCTCCTGCGGGAACAAGAAGGGGTGGCGGCGCAGGTTCTGATGAACTTGGGCTTGAAACTCGAAGACGTGCGGGAGGAAGTTCTCAACCTGCTGGGGCACAATCCAATGCCGAATGAACAAGAACCCGCCGGCGGCGGCGGTGACCGCGGTTCCTCGAACGAGCGCGGCTCGTCCGGCAAGTCCAAGTCGAAGACCCCGGCCCTCGACAGCTTCGGCCGCGACCTCACCGAGCTCGCCCGCCAAGGCAAGCTCGACCCGGTCATCGGCCGCTCCAACGAAATCGAACGGGTCGTGCAGGTGCTCAGCCGCCGCACGAAAAACAACCCGGTCCTCCTCGGCGAAGCCGGCGTCGGCAAGACCGCCATCGTCGAAGGCCTCGCGCAGATGATCGTCGATGGCAGTATCCCGGACCTGCTCCGCGACCGCCGACTCGTGGTCCTCGACCTCGCCATGATGGTCGCCGGGACCAAGTACCGCGGCCAGTTCGAAGAGCGCATCAAGGCCGTGATGAACGAAGTGCGCCGGGCGAAGAACACGATCCTCTTCATCGACGAACTGCACACCTTAGTTGGCGCCGGCGGAGCGGAAGGCGCAATAGACGCCAGCAACGTGCTCAAGCCCGCATTGGCCCGCGGCGAGATCCAGTGCATCGGGGCGACGACGCTCGACGAGTACCGCAAGTACATCGAGAAGGATTCGGCGCTGGCCCGCCGCTTCCAAGAAGTCATCGTCAATCCGCCGAGCAAAGACGAAGCGGTCGAAATCCTCAAGGGTCTGCGCGACCGGTACGAATCGCACCACCGCGTGCAGATCACCGACGCCGCGCTCCGGGCCGCCGTCGAGCAATCGGACCGCTACATCAGCGGCCGCTGCTTGCCGGATAAGGCCATCGACGTGATCGACGAAGCCGGCGCCCGCATCCGCTTGAAGGCGATGACCCGGCCGCCCGACTTGAAAGAAATCGACGAGCAAATCGAGAAGCTCAACGCCGAGAAAGAACAGGCCGTGGCAAATCAATTGTTCGAGGAAGCCGCCGCGCTCCGCGACAAGGCCGACAAGTTGAAGAAGAAGAAGGATTCGATCACGAAGGATTGGAAAGACCGCGCCAAGGAAGTGGACGGCGTCGTCGATGAAGAAGTCATCGCCGAGGTCGTGTCGAAGATGACCGGCGTCCCATTGAAGAAGGTCGGCGAAGACGAAACGCGCCGGCTGCTGAAGATGGAAGACGAACTCCACGGCAGCGTCGTCAGCCAAGACGAAGCCATCAAGGCCATCGCCAAGGCCGTCCGCAAGAGCCGCTCCGGGTTGAAGGATCCGCGCCGGCCCATCGGCAGCTTCATCTTCGCCGGGCCGACGGGCGTCGGGAAGACGCTGCTCGCCAAGGCGCTCGCCAAGTTCCAATTCGGCGACGAAGCGAACATCGTGGCGCTCGACATGTCCGAGTACCAAGAGAAGCACAACGTCAGCCGCCTCTGGGGTGCGCCCCCCGGCTACGTGGGGTACGAAGAAGGTGGCCAGCTCACCGAGAAGATCCGCCGCAAGCCGTACAGCGTGGTGCTCCTCGACGAAATCGAGAAGGCCCACCCGGACGTCTGGAACAGCCTGCTGCAGATCATGGAAGAAGGTCGCCTCACCGACAGCGTCGGCCGCATCGTCGACTTCAAGAACACCATCTTGATCATGACGACGAACGTCGGCGCCGAGACGATCATCGCCCCGGACAACCTCAGCAGCGTCTTCACCAAGCACGTGAGCCGCACGGCCGAAGTGACTTACCAAGACATGAAGAAGCGGCTGCTCGAACAGATGGGCAAGGTCTTCCGACCCGAGTTCCTCAACCGCTTGGACGACATCATCGTCTTCCGGTCCTTGACCAAGGACAACCTCAAGCTGATCGTCGAAATGGAACTCGCCAAGGTGTCGAAGCGTTTGAAGGAACGCCGCTTGGAATTGGTCGTCACGGAAGAGGCCAAGGAGTTCATCATCGAGAAGGGGAGCAGCTTGGAGATGGGGGCGCGACCGCTGCGCCGCGCCGTCGAGCAGCACCTCGAAGACGCCATGGCCGAAGCGCTTCTGCGCGGCGAATTCAACGACAAGGGCACCGTCACCGTGATCGTCGGCGACGGCGAAGACGGCGAGAAGAAGCTGGTGTTCGAAACCAGCGGCGTCGCCGCACCGGTCGCCCCGGAGATGGCGCGGGTGTAGATTGCCGACGAATTGCGATCCCGGCGAGCCGGCCGTGTCAATGGTCGGGTGAAACTGAATCACCCGACCGTTGACGCGGTCGGCTCGCCTCTTATCCACTTCGCGGATGCCCCCCATGTTCGCCGACATCTCCCATCTCATCGCGCGCAACCCGGTGGGTCACCACTACGGCGTCGCCGTCTTCGACGCCGATGGCGATGGCACCTCCGAGATGTTCGTCTGCGGCTTCGCCGGCCCGAACCGACTCCTGAAATGGGACGGCCAACAACTCCGCGACACCGCCCCCAAAACTCTGGCCGACGAAGGGATCCGCGCCGTCGGCGCCGCCGCGGGAGATTGCGACGGCGACGGCCGGGAAGAACTCTACGTCCTCAATTCGGACACCTTCACCGGCCCCAAGGAGCACCCTGATCGCCTCTTCGACCCCGGCGTCGATGGGTCGTGGACCGACTTGTTCGCCAAGCCCGGCAACCGCGCGGCCCGCAATCTCATGGCCGGGCGCTCGGTCGCCACCCTCGACCGCCGCGGTACCGGCCGCTACGGTTTCTTCGTCGCCAACTACGCCAAACCGTTCCGACTCTACGAACTCGCCGCCGACGGCCTGATCCGCGATGTCGCCCCATCGCTTGGGATCAACCCTAGCGCCGGCGGTCGCGGCCTCTGGGTCGGTCCGCTCGTTTCGGACCGCAGCGACATCCTCTGCATCAACGAGCAAGGTCCGAACTTCCTTTACCGCAACACCGGCTTGGGCACCTTCCTCGAAATCGGCGCCGAGGTGAACCTCGCCGATCCCGCGGAGCACGGTCGCGGTGTCGCCGTCTTCGACGCCAACGGCGACGGCAAGCTCGATGTCGTCTACGGCAATTGGGAAGGCCCGCACCGGTTGATGCTCCGCCAACCGAACGGCACGTTCAAAGACCGCGCCACTCCGGCGCTCGCCTTGCCCAGCCCGGTCCGCACCGTGATCGCCGCCGACTTCGACAACGACGGTTACGAGGAACTCTTCTTCAACAACCTCGGCGAGGCGAACCGGCTCTTCAAATACGACGAGGGCGAAGGCGCTTGGCGGATGCACGACGCCGGCGCCGCGGCGGAGATCGAAGGGTTCGGCACGGCCACGGCCTTCGGCGATATCGACAACGACGGCCGGCTGGAATTGCTCATCGCCCACGGCGAACAGACCCCGCAGCCGCTGAGTCTGTACCGCGTCGCGGACGCCGATGGAAACTGGATTCGCATCCAGCCGCTCACCCGGCACGGCGCCCCCGCGCGCGGGGCGCTGGTGCGCTTGACCGCCGGTTGGCGCGTGCAAACCCGCGTCATCGACGGCGGCAGCGGCTACCTATGCCAGATGGAGCCGATCGCCCACTTCGGCCTCGGCCGCGTCGGCGCGGTCGAGTCGGTCTGCATCACCTGGCCCGACGGGGCGAACCACACCGTGAACGCGCCCCCGTGCCGGCACACGGTGCGGGTGCCCTATCCCGGCTGAAAGCGCCGAGAAGCCCTTCCATTCGCGGAGGCCTCGGACTATCGTAAGTCGAAGCCCGGTCTGCTCGCCGCCCCCGCTTCCGTGACCCATGCTGTATCGCCCCTTCCGGAACGACGATCCGCCCGCGCTGGTGGAAGTGTGGAACGAGGCGCTCACCGGCCGCGGCTCGTACCCCTTGCGATTGGCCAGTCTCTTCGACCGTTGGATCCTCAGCAAACCCTACTTCGACCGCCACGGCCTCATCCTCGCCGTCGACCCCGACACCAAAGCGGTCGCCGGGTTCGTCCTCGCCGGCTTCGGCCCCAACGAAGAGCGCACCGCCCTCGACCCCGCTGGCGGCGTCATCTGCTGCGTCGTCGTCCGCCCCGAGTACCGCAAGCGCGGCATCGGCCGGGAACTCGTCCGCCGCGCCGAAGAGTACCTCCGCGAGCGCGGCTCGACCGTCATCGTCTTCGGCGCCCAGCGCCCGTACAACCCGTTTCTCTTCGGTCTTTACGGCGGCGCCAACTCCCCCGGCATCTTGGACAGCGAGACTGATGCCGAGCCGTTCTTGAACAAGGTCGGCTACGAAAAGGGCGAAGCGCACATCACCTTCCAGCGCCGGCTCGACCTGCCCATTCACGTGGCCGACGCCCGTTTCGCCGCGCTGCGCCGGCGCTACGAGATCCAATTGATCCGCCCCACGGTCAGCGGTTCGTGGTGGGAAGAATGCATCTGGGGGACGCTGGAGCCGACCGAGTTCCGCGTCGTGGATAAGATGACGGGCCAACCCGCCGGCCGCGCCGTGCATTGGGATTTGGAAGGGTTCAGTTGGAAGTGGAACATGCCCGCGGCGGGGTTGTTCGATGTGGAAATCCGGGCCCATCTCCGCAAGCAGGGCTTGGCCAAGTTCCTGCTCGCCAGCATTTTGAAACTGCTGCAGGATCAATTCTTCGCCATGGCCGAACTACAAGTTTGGGCCGACGACCCCGCCGGCGTGGGCATCTGCAAATCGCTCGGCTTCGAGCAAGTCGACATCGGCCACCGCTACCGGGCGAAGGAGTGACCGTGGCACCGCGCCGCCGACGCGAGAAAGACGACGGCGTCCCCATCCGAACGCGGAATCAGCGCGGCGGGAATGCGAGCGCCCTGCCCTGGATCTTGGCGATTCTCGGCGCGGTAGTTCTCTTCTGCGGGGGCACCGGGGCCGTCGTGTTCTTCGTCGCCATCGGACCGAAACTCGATATGGCACGACGGGTGAAGAGGGACAACGAGAAACAGGAAGCCGAAGGCAAAGTCACGAAGACCAAGTTGAACCAACTCCGCGCCGGCATGACCAAGTCGCAAGTGGAGGCCGTGATGGGACAAGGGATGTTAGCGGGGAACTTCGACATCACCGGTGGGACGGGGAACTTCCACAATATGGACGAAATGGAACCCCGTTGGCAGGCGGCGCGCGAACGGAAACTGGTCTACTTCTGGCGAGAATACACCGACCGAATCCTCGTGGCGTACTCGCACGATCCGAACGCCGGCGGAACCGTCGTGGGCTTGATCGGCTCGATCGACCAATCGAAGACTTACGCCGAACCGGTGCGGTTGCCGTCACTCCCCCGATAATGGGTGTCCTCGTTCCCCCTCGGATTCCAACCCATGCCCGATGTGGTCGCCTTCGGCGAAGTCATGGTCCGGCTCGCCCCGCCGCACTTCCAACGGATCGAACAGGCGCGCACGTTCGACGTCGAAATCGGCGGGGCGGAACTCAACACCGCGGTCGGCCTCGTGCGGCTCGGTCGCTCCGTCGAATGGGTGAGCGCTTTGCCGGCGAACCCGCTCGGCGAAGTCGTCCGCAATCGCGCCCGCGAAATCGGCGTCGGCACCGAGCACGTGCGCATGTCGGCCGAGGGGCGTTGCGGGCTTTATTTCTTGGAGTTCGGCGCCGCGCCGCGGGCCGGGTCGATTTTGTACGACCGCGCCGGTTCGAGCATCGCGCTGGCGAAACCGGGCGACTTCGATTGGCCGACAACCTTCCGCGGGGCGCGCTGGTTCCACGTCACCGGGATCACCGCGGCTCTCAGTAATGGGTGCGCCGCGCTGACCTTGGAAGGGTTGAAGGCGGCGCACGACGGTGGCCTCGGCACGAGTTTGGATTTGAATTACCGGAGCAAACTCTGGAGCGTCGCCGACGCGGGGCGGACGCTCGGGGAACTGCTGCCGTACGTCGATTTGCTCATCGCGAGCACCGGCGATGCGGAGCAACTCTTCGGCATCACCGGGTCGAACTTCGCGGACGTGGCCAAGCAACTCACGGATCGATTCGGCGTGCAGTTCGTCGCCGGGGTCGTCCGCGACACGCCGTTGGTCTGGCGCAACCGCTTCGGAGCCGTGGGCTATAGCGCCGGGAATCTGCACGAGACGGTGAGTTACGAAGTCGAGATCGTCGATCGCTTGGGGGCCGGCGACGCCTTCGCCGCCGGTGTCATCCACGGCCTGCTCGACGGCGACTTCGCCAAGGGTTTGCACTACGGGGCAGCGCTGGGAGCGCTCAAGCACACGGTGCCGGGGGATCTGCCCTTCGTGACGCTGGAGGAAGTGGAAGCGGTACTCGCGGGGCGAGGGTTGCAGATTCGCCGGTGACGCCGAATTGTACCGTCCCAAATCCTCCGAAGCCGTCGATCCCGCTCTCGTCGCCCGCCGCACGCGGAACAGAGACCGTCTCATCCCGGCGATGAAAAGTCCGCGAAGGCTTCGCCAATCTCCACGGTGGACGGTCGGACGAGTTGTTTCAACACCTTCCCATCGCGCAGAAACACGAGGGTCGGCCAGAGCTTCACGCGGAACGAGCGGCCCAATGGCAATCCGCGTCCGTCTTCGACGACGATATGCCGCACGCCCGGATTGGCCGATTTCAACTCCGCCAACGCGGGCTGAATCGCGCGGCAGTGCGGGCACCAGTCGGCGCCGAATTCCAGCACCACGTCGCCCGGCATTCCATCCACGGATTCGCGCGTCGGTTCCGTATCGTTCACAATCGTCCTCCGCCGTCATTTCCTGCGGGTCCGTGTTCGACGCGAAGTCGCTGCTCTACAAGAAGACCGACGCCAATTACTTGCTCTGCAGCGTCGGCGCGAACGGGAAGCTGTTCTCCGAGGAACCGCGCGGCGACGACATCGGCGTCCGCCTGCCGCGGAAGTGAACGGACGGATTCCCGTTACTGGCAGTCAGGAAACGCCGGAGTCCAATTGCAAACGATCCCAAATCACTTTTGCAACCGAGCACGAGTACGGTAACTTCCAAGAATCGTTGGCACCCGGCGAAAATGGGGTCGTTCCGCCAATCGGCAAGTGTCCGCGGGATAAATTGTGCGAATTCCGAGAATTATCACAGGTCGTTGCCCCGTATTGCCTGTCGTTGATCGAATTCGAAGCCCGAGCGGGCAAACCTTGAAAATTCAGGTGAAACGACGAGTGCGTGGTGTTCGGGCGAACACTCGCCGTCCGCAATTGCCAGTGAATTAGGGCCGATTTGCTCTCCGGGAGCTTGACTCTCGAAAGCGACCGTCTTTAGAGTGGTCTTGTGTGAGAAATTTAGCGCCCCCATCCGGCCCTCGATTCTCGGACGTTACCAAGGCTCGACCACCATGCTGGTTTTGTCCCGCAAGAACAACGAGTCGATCGTCATCAACGACGATATCGTCATCACCATCGTGGAAATCCGCGGCGATAAAGTCCGTCTCGGCATCGTCGCCCCGAAAGATGTACCCGTGCACCGCCAGGAAGTGTACGAAGCGATCCACGGGGTGAAGGTCCAGTCCGCCGTGCCCGCGAGCGGGGCGGCGGGGTAAGCACACTTTTCACACCCTTCTCAAGTTCACCTCTGTGATGTCCGTACGAGTATTTTTGACAAACAATTGGTTGTTCGCAAAACTCGCGGTTGACAAAGCCCCCCCCGTTACTGTGGAGTCTCGCAATCACACCTTGACGGGATTTCCAGATGAACGCACGATTTGTCCTAATGGGGATCACGCTTTCGCTGTTCGGGATTACTCAAGAAGCATCTGCACAGATCGTTACCATCGTTCAGTCGGGCTTCCTTCCCACTCCACCGAAGGCCGATCCCCAAGGTGGCTGGAGTCGGCCAGCGAACCCCACGGGTGAGTAGAAAGTGGAAGTGGACTACGGTACCGTGGCGAATGGGACTTTCACGGTCAATCTCAACATCGGTATCAGATTCACCGTTCCCATCGTAGGGAACGCCGCCAGGGGCACCTATGGACCAACCGGACCAGAGACGCTGCAAAATCCACTTCCCGCAGATGCGCACATTAGTGTGCGGTTGATGAAGAAAGTTGATCAAATTTGGGTAACACAAGGGGCACCTGCCGATTTCCCAATTCCTTGAAAACTTCCGCCGCCCCGACTCGCCACCCTCGCATTCTAAGGATGGATTTATGCGTATCAGACACGGAGTCAGCTTGATTGAACTCCTGATCGTAATGGGGATTTTGGGAGTATTGTTGGCCCTGATTCTTCCCGCCGTCCAAAAGATTCGCGAGACGGCGTCACTGCTGAAATCGAAAAATAACTTGAAGCAGATGACCATTGCTGTGCATCAGATCGCCGACATAGAGAATGGGTTTATCGGTGGGGTGATTAAGCCAGACCCTAAGTCTTGGCGAGAACACGACGAGTTATGGAGTCGCTCTGTTCTCCAAGGTTCCCCACATGGACTCGTGGCTCGAATGCTAGAAGGCGAATCACTCCACCATCCCCAGAACGAAACAACCGGCATCCGTCCCTATTTCTTGAGCCCGAGCGACCCTTCCGATGCAAGCGCGCATCCGAAGACCCGCCTGATAGCACCGGACAATACCTGGGTCCTGCAACATCGAGATGGGGGTCCCACGAGCTATGCCTTCGATACGGTCGCCTTTATAGGTCCGCCTAAGTTTCCACTCGACCTCCGTGATGGCACTTCGAACACGATCCTCTTCGCCGAGTGTTACTCGGAAAGATATTTCAGTCCTGATTCTATAGACGCAGCCGCCAATCACTATGCGAAGTCATGGCTCGCATACGGGAGTCTGGAGTCCGCTTTACCATCGGAGTTTCCCCCGCACCCACTCAACAACCGGGGATTGCGGAGAGCGTCTTTCGCGGATGCGGGTTGGGGTGATGTGGTGCCTGTGACCACAGGCTATCCCCCCGTAACTCGACCATCGGTCGAGGGTATGACATTTCAACTCAAGCCCAAGCCCCGAGACGCCATTCCGGCAATCCCACAAACCCCATTCAGTGCGGGGCTACCGGTTGCAATGTTCGATGGGAGCGTTCGAGTCATCCGTTTTGGTGTCGATCCGCAAGTTTTTTGGGGTGCCGTAACCCCGGCGGGTGGCGAAGTAGCCGGTGATTTTTAACTTCGATAGATTGTCGATTCACTTTCCCCCGAACAACTCCGGCAGATACTTCAC
>JAYTBD010000580.1:0-3804 GCA_043737155.1 Fimbriiglobus sp.
CCGATGGCGTCGTCGCTGAATTTGAAATCGCAGAACGGGGTGATGTCTTCGGTCGTTCCATCGGCGAACTTGGCGGTCACCTTGATTTCGAGGGTCTTATCGACGGCGAGCACGCCGAAGTCGGGTGGGCTGACGGTGAGTTCCTCGATCTTGCCGCTGCCGGGGGTGTGCTGGGCGCCCTGTTCGATCCACGTGCGGAAGATGGAATCGATCCACGTCCCTTTGCCGAAACGCATCCCGCCGTCGTGCGGCATCCGACCCGCCCCCTTCAAGAGGAGCAAACTCTCGTCCGGCTTGTGGACATTCACCCGCCGACCGAGGTTGTCCCGCGTCAGTGCGGCGAAGTCGAGAAATGGCTCGTACCCGAACAGCGAAAGCCGGAAGCCATTCTTCCCTTGGAAGCTGCCGTGACAACCGCCGGCATTGCAACCGGCTTTGGACAGTAGGCCCATCACATGTCGTTCGAAATCCACCTT
This sequence comes from Fimbriiglobus sp., assembly GCA_043737155.1. GTDB lineage: Bacteria > Planctomycetota > Planctomycetia > Gemmatales > Gemmataceae > JALHQU01. The sequence goes on from JAYTBD010000580.1 coordinate 477, forward strand.
CTCGATTTTCCCGCCCGTGGGCAGTTCGACGGCCGACGCGACACCCGGCAAGGCCACGCAGACCGCAACGGTCAGTAAGCGAATGGGGTGCATAGGGTTCCGTCGCGGTGGAGCTAAAGTGGTCGGTTCGGTGTGAAGCCGTCTTATCATTGAACCTCGATCACGCGATGAAGTTTCGTTCTTGAACCGGGCGGACGCAAAAAAACAGGTGGAAATTCCACACTGTAGCCATCACGCTCCGCGTGATGCCGGCGGAAGTGAGTTTTCGGATGCCGACTCGGCGAAGCGCCTCGAGGTTCATTGAGAATCCACAAACTCAGTTCCGCCGGCATCACGCGGAGCGTGATGACTACAGTCCGGAAGTGCGAACGAACCGATGGTTTGCCGGGCGTTCTCCTTTCCCGGCCCACTTCCGCCGGTTCGACGGGTACACTTTCCCCATGCCCGGGTACTCCGCCGCCGAGTTGATGATCGAATGCAAACGAATCGGGCGACTGAAGGCGGTGGCCAAATGACGGCCGACGCCATCGTCCTCGGTCTCGGCGGCATGGGCGCGGCCGCGGCGTACCACCTCGCCCGGCGAGGGATGTCGGTCCTCGGCTTCGAGCAATTCCCGCTCGTCCACGACCGTGGCAGCTCGCACGGTCAGACGCGGATTATCCGCACCGCCTACTACGAACACCCGGCCTACGTCCCCCTCGTCCGCCGGGCGTTCACCCTCTGGCGCGAACTCGAAGCGAAAACGGGCCTGCACCTGCTGACCAATTGCCCCTGTCTCAACGTCGGCAACCCGGATGGCGAGGTAATCGCCGGCGTCCGCCGCGCCGCGACAGAGCACGCTCTGCCGATCGAATTGCTATCCCCGCACGAGATCGAACGGCGCTTTCCCGCTTTCCGAATTCCCCCGGAATCCATGGGCGTGCTGGAGCAAGACGCCGGCTATCTGGCCGTGGAGGAGTGCGTCGGCGCCCATCATCGCGCCGCGCAGAATACGGGCCGGGTGCAACTCCGCGCGGGGGAAGAAGTGATGAGTTGGAAGGCTGTGGGCCGGGGCGTCGAGGTGACGACAGCGCGGGGGATTTACTCCGCGGGCAAGCTCGTCGTCGCGGCCGGGGCGTGGGCGGGGCGGATGCTCGCCGACATCGGCTTGCCACTGACCGTGATGCGGCAAGTCATGCTTTGGTTCGACTGCGGTCCGAACCCGGAATTGTTTCGGCTCGGGCGGTTCCCGATTTTCCTCATCGACACTCCGGAAGGCGCTTTCTACGGGCTACCATCGCTCGACGGTCAAAGCTTCAAATGCGCCCGGCACTACGGGGCACCGGAACTCGCTTCGCCCGAGGAACTGGATCGCACGATCCATCTCGAAGATGAAACCGCCGTGCGTCCGTTCTTGCGAAAGTATCTGCCGGCGGCCGGCCATTGCGCGGGCGCGCAAGTCTGCCCGTACACGCTGACATACGACCGCCATTTCATCGTCGATGTCCACCCCGGGCATCCGCAGGTGGCCATTGCCGCCGGGTTCAGCGGCCACGGTTTCAAGTTCGCCCCCGTAATCGGCGAGATCCTCGCGCAACTCGCGGCGGGCGGAAGTACCGAACACGACATTGCATTGTTCCGCGCCGGACGCTTCTCGTCTACCGTTTGAAGTCTCTGATCTTTTTCTGTTCGACGAAACAGATGGGAGACGCGAGATGATAGATTGGATTTCATCCCTCCACCGGATTGGTCAACCCATGAAAGTTATTCTCGGCATTCTGCTTCTCTCCGTCGGCGCAGTCCGCGCGGACGAGCCCGTCTCCAAATGGGAGAAGGAGATCGCCGGCATCGAGAAGCGATGGAAGGACGCACCGCCGAAACCGGGCGGGGTGGTGTTCGCGGGCAGTTCGAGCATCCGCCTCTGGGATTTGAAGAAGTCGTTCCCGGATCGCGGCACCGCCAACGCCGGCTTCGGCGGCTCTGAGATCCGCGATTCGACCGCCTTCGCCGCGCGCATCCTTCTGCCCCACGAGCCTAGCGCGATCGTCTTCTACGCCGGGGATAACGACATCGCGAACAAGCGCACCCCGCAGCAGGTGGCCGATGACTTCGCCGAATTCACCAAAGCGATTCACGCGAAGCTGCCCAAGTGCCGGATTCTGTTCGTGGCGATCAAGCCGAGCCCGAGCCGGTGGGCGATGTACGAGAACCAGACGAAAGCGAATGCGCTGGTGCGAACCGCGATGCAGAAAGAAGAACGGTTGGCTTACGTCGATGTGGTCGCGCCGATGCTGGGGAAAGACGGCGAGCCGATCCCCGAACTGTTTCAGAAGGATCGATTGCACCTGAACGCGAAAGGCTACGAACTTTGGACGACGGCGGTGAATAAAGCGCTCGACGGAAAATGATCACGGCGCCGGGTTCAACTTCATTTCGTCGAGTTTGATCGACGCGTCGTCAAACCAGGTGCGATTGCGGGCGAGGGTGGGCAACCGCAGCAGTTGGAACAATGCGATGCCCGCGACGAATGCGATCATCGCCGGGTCGGCCGTGAGGTGGTAGAGCACGGCCGTGGCCACCGCGGCCGCTTCCGTAATCGCGAACTCGGCGAACTTGCCGCTCGCATAGACGCGCCAGAGCCGGTCGATTTCCGTCTCCGGCGCGGCCCCTTCCTCGGGTGGCTCGGGCGCTTCGGTCGCCACCCGCTTCAATCCGTTCGACCACAGGATCGGCACGACCACCCGGGCGATGGCCACGGCCGAAAGGGTGAGCGTGGCGCCGAGAACGGTGACGATCGGCACCCCCACGAGCCGACCGGCATTGCCGCTGAGGGGTCTGCCGCCGAGCGCGAAGTAGACGGTGCAGATCACGCCGACGCTGACTATGGCCAAGCCCGCGATCAAGCTCAGGCAGAGCAGGCGAAGCACGCTCTGCTTCGCGACCATCTCGGGTGTGTCGAACGGGTGCGGGCCGTCGGTCAAGTATTGGCTGATGCGGTTCATGGTGGATTATCGGCAGCGGATGTCGTGGTATTCGAGCGGGAACTCGTAGTCCTTGCGGAGCGGATGGCCGACCCAATCGTCGGAGAGCAAGATGCGGCGCGGGTCGGGGTGACCGAGGAAGCGGATGCCGAGGAGGTCGTAGCATTCGCGCTCGTGCCAGTCGGCGCCGCGCCACACCCCGGTAACCGTCGGCACCTCCGGGAGTTCACCGACGATGTCGCCCTTCCAGCGCGGCAGGATCACTTTGAGCGCGAAGCGCCTGCCCGGATGGGCGAAGCTCGACAGGTGGTAGACCACTTCCAAGTGCGGTTCGAACCCGGCCTTGGCGACCTTCTTCGCATCGGTCT
>JAYTBD010000581.1:0-3802 GCA_043737155.1 Fimbriiglobus sp.
GCAACTGCGCTCTTTGCCTTCACACATCTATAATGCCAGAATCCCCGGCGCTGCGCCGTCCCGATAAAGGTTTTGCATGGCTGAGAACGGTACGCCCACCCCACCGACGCCCCCGACTCAACCTCCGGTGTCTCCTCCATCGTCTACGCCACCACCCAAACGCTCCGCGGCACTGCCCCAAGCGCTCTGGATCGCCGTCGGGTTGCTCGTCGCGGTCGGTTTGTTCTACTTGACCACCGACACCAGCAAGACAATCTCCTTCACCGATTTCGACAAGCTCGCCGGAGAGGGGCAACTCAAAAAGTTGAGCTTCCAAGGCAAGCAGCGCGCCGAGGGAGAAGTGCGCGATGCGAGCGCCGAGAGCGTCAAGGAACTCAAGCTCAGCACCGGGGGAAAGTTCAGCATCAACCTCCCCGCGACCAACGACCAGAACCAGTTGATCGACCGCTTGCAAAAGAAAGACAAAGATTACCGCGACAAGCTCAAGGCCGCGAACCCGGCGGACGCGACGCCGGAGATCCAACTCGTCGTCAGCGATGAGGCACCGCAAATCTTCGGGCCGCTGATTTGGACGCTGCTGCCGCTGGTCATCGTCGGGGCGATCATCTTCTTCTTCCTGCTGCCGCGCCTGCGAGAAGGCTCCGGCGGCGGATTCCTGTCGAGCTATATCCGCAGCCCCGCGAAGAAGTACGAGAAGACGCGCACCCGGACGACCTTCGAGGATGTCGCCGGCATGGAAACGGTCAAACGCGAGCTCGCTGAGATCGTCGACTTCCTCCGCAATCCGGACAAGTTCACCCGGCTCGGGGCGCAGGTGCCCAAGGGCGTGCTGCTGGTCGGCCCGCCGGGCACGGGCAAAACCCTGTTGGCCCGCGCGGTCGCCGGGGAAGCGCACGTCCCGTTTTTTAGCATTAACGGCAGCGAGTTCATCCAGATGTTCGTCGGCGTCGGCGCCAGCCGGGTGCGCGACCTTTTCAAGAACGCCAAGGACGCGGCGCCGTGCGTCATCTTCATCGACGAAATCGATGCGGTCGGCCGGATGCGCGGCGCCGGTGTCGGTGGCGGCTCGGACGAGCGCGAACAGACGCTGAACCAAATTCTTTCGGAGATGGACGGTTTCCAAGCGACCGAGACGGTGATCGTCCTCGCGGCGACGAACCGGCCCGACGTGCTCGATGCGGCGCTGCTGCGTCCCGGCCGTTTCGACCGGCACGTCACCGTGGAACGCCCGACGTGGCAGGGGCGGCTGGCGATCTTGAAAGTGCACACGCGGAACAAGCCGCTCGACGACAAGGTCGATCTCGAGCGCATCGCGCGCGGGATGATCGGCATGAGCGGCGCCGACCTGCGCAACCTCTGCAACGAGGCGGCGCTGGTGGCGACGCGCGAAGGCAAGAACCGCATCGAGCACGCCGATTTCGACACCGCCTCGGACCGCGTCCGGCTGGGTGCGAAGCGCGAGGAGATCTTCGGCGACGACGAGAAGCGCCGCACCGCGTACCACGAAGCCGGGCACGCCCTGTGCGCGTGGCTCGAGCCGAAGGCCGACCCCCTCGACCGCGTCAGCATCATCCCGCGCGGCCGGACCGCCGGCGTGACGATGTTCTCCCCGGACGAAGACCGCGTCGATATGTCGTTCAGCGAATTGATGGCGCGGCTCGTCGTGGTCATGGGGGGCCGGGCGGCGGACAAACTGATCTTCGGCGAGGCGCTGACCGGGGAGATCGGCGACTTGAAACAGGCGACGCGGATCGCCCGGGCCATGGTGACCCAGTACGGTATGAGCGACAAGCTCGGTCCGGTTCACTACCGCGCCGGCGAGGACCACGTGTTCTTGGGCAAGGAGATCGTGGAACAGCGCGACTTCAGCGAGGGCACGGCGCGGATCATCGACAAAGAAGTCCAGCGTATCCTGCGCGGGGCCGAGGAGCGGGCGCTCGAACTGATCGGCCGCAACCGCGAGGACTTGGACGCCATCGCGAACGCGCTGCTGGCGAGCGAGGAACTCGACCGCGAAGCGTTCGAGAAGCTGCTGCGCAAAGCGCCGCGCCCGGAGGTGGAACCGAAGCCGGAGACGACGGCGGATGCGCCGCCCCCGAGGTTGGCGTTCGAGGGCGTGTGATCGAAGATGTTGTGGTGGAGCCGCGAGTGGTGAATTGTCACACAACCCATCAACCGTAGGGGCACCCCTTGTGGGTGCCCTGCGAACAAGATGCCAGAGTGCATTTGCAAAATCGAAAGCGGCCTCGGCATCCTATTCCAGGGCACCCACAAGGGGTGCCCCTACACCGTCACTTCCCGGAACCTTCAGCGCCGCAGAGCAACCCCATCGTCTCGCGGGCCTTCACGTCCGCGAGTTTCCACTTCACAATTTCGCCGACCAAATCCGACTCCGCCTGCAGCGATTCCAACCGGGCTTTGCGCAATTCGAGTTCCACCGCCTGCCCGACCTTCGATTTCTTCTCCAAGTCGGCGACGTTGGCCGTGGTCAACTCGAAACGCCGGCGGGCTATGGCGACCAACTCCCGTGCCGTCGCCCATTCCTCCACGGCGGTGCGGATCTCCTTGGCGACTTCCCGCTCGCGATCCTGCAATAGCCCCATGATCTGCGACCGCACCGCGGCGACCTCGGCTTTGGCGATCGCCGAGACGAACGGCAACAGCGCCGGGACCAGATGCTCGGTCGCCTGCACCACGGCCGCGAGCGGCGGAGACAATCCGATGAGAACTTTCCGCACCGCTTGCAGCGTCCGGTGATCGACGGCGTTCGCCAAGCACCGCAGCAGGTTGAGATCGCCGCGCAGCATCAACCCGAGTTGCACCGACTGCTCCGCGTCGAGCGGATCGGGCACGACCTTGACCTGATCGGCCGGCAGCAGGAAGCCCGTCGTCCCGGCGTCGATGGCGAGGAGCGACTTCAATTCGGCGTTCAGCCGAGTCAGCCCGGAGCGCAAGCGCGTGCGGTCGGCTTCGAGATCGAGCCGCTGCTTTTTCAACGCGAAGCCGTCGGCGGTTTGTTTGAAGCCCGTTTCGATGAGCTTGTCGTTGGCCACGATCAATCGATCCAGTTCGAGGATCGACGAAGCGAGGACGTCCGATTTGAGTTCGAGTTCGAGGATCTTGTAGTAGAGGGTCAGCGCCGACCCGGCGGTGCGGTTGCGGGCCTCTTGGGCGATATATCCGCCCGCCATAGTGCGGACGCAGTCGACGGCGGCGCCGGCCCCGTGACTGCGGTTCGAATCGCCGACCGACGCGGCGTCGATCAGGTTGCCGAGGGAGCTGTTGTCGCAGGCGAGTTGCCGGCATTCCTCGGCGGTGAGCCGGTAGTATCCCACGGGCGGCAGCGGGTTCGCAGAACCAACGCCGGGCAAATCGGTGATCGCGGAAACATCGGGCTTCGGGATTTGCCGCTCGACCGCGGGCAGGGCCGTCTCGGGCGGCGCCGGCCGCATTGCCGTCGGTGTGCGACAGCCCGCCATCAGCGAAGCCCCGGCGATCGTCCCGAGGAACCAAACGGCACGCATGTCCCATCCCCGGAAGAATCCGCTCCGGTGGAATCATCGGCACTTCGCGGATGGAACTCTTCCGCAAATGGTCGAAACGGATTCAAGTTCGGAGCTCGCAACGCGACTTCAGGCTTGCGTCGGGGAACCGAAAGCAGCCGACCCCGCGTTTCGAGAGACCGCTTTGCAATGGGCCATGAAGTCTCAGAAAATTATGGTCCCACCGGGTCATGTGCAGCACTTGGTCTTACTCGCCGACCCAAGACACCGCCTTGGCCACGCCGACCCCGTCATGGGTT
>JAYTBD010000582.1:0-3797 GCA_043737155.1 Fimbriiglobus sp.
CGACGACACGGGGCCGAAATCCTCGGCGTTCGAGGAATTCGACAACGCCATGAAGAAAGCCGACGAAGACCACGACGATGCGGCCGCGGCCGCCGGGGCAATCCTCGGCAAAGCCTCGGCGCTCAAAGGCGTGATCCGCGGCCGCCTGCGGATCGCCCGCGACGGCCCCATCACCGTCGTGCGCATCAACGACGTGTACATGGTCGAGGAAGCGGAGTTGATGCACATCAAGAAGGAACTGCAAGACAACTTGAACATCCCGAATTTGAGAGTGCTGCTCGACTTGAAGAACGTCCGCCGGATGTCCTCGTCGGCGATGAGTTTGTTCACCGAACTCGGCGGCTTTCTCAAGAAGAACGGGAGTCGCTTGGCCCTGTGCCGGCTCCGCCCCGAACTCGCGGGGATGGTGGACGACCTGCGGAATGTGTTCAATTTGAAGGTGTTCGACGACAAGGCGCAGGCGTTGGCGGGGAAGTGGTGAGTGGTCGGTGGTCGGTGATCAGCCACCGACCACTACTTCTTCGGTGTTAAAACCACTTCGCGCAGGTCCATGACGGCGACGCCGGGTTTCGATTTTGGCGTCACCGTCAGCGTGTGCCGGCCGGCTTTGTCGATCTTCAACTCGCCGACGTCGCGCTTCTCAAATTGTTGGAAGCCGCCGGTGTCCTTGACGGTGAACTTCGTTTTCGAATTGCCGACGGCGAGTTCCACCTCTGCGCCGCCGCTGCCTTTGCCGGCCCCTTGCAACACGCTCACGGCGAAAGTGCCGGGCTTGGTCACGGTGAATTCGAAGTACGCGGTGTCGGCGGCGTTGGTCCAGTAGCCGAGCGTGTTCTTGTGCGGCGCCGGTTCGAAGCGGAGCTGCACCCCGGTGACGAACGCCGTGCGCGCGTGCAAGGTGATGGAGCCGTCGTCGGCTTGCGGGTTCGGTTTGTAGTCCGGGTTGGGCACCGGCATTTTGGCGCCGACTTCCTTCCGCCATGCGGCGAGCTTGGCCGCGAGTTCCTTCACCACCTCGGGTTTATCCGCGGCGAGATTCTTGCTTTCGCCGATGTCTTTGGACAGGTCGAAAAGTTCGAAGCGACCGTCCTCGAAGTATTCGATGAGCTTCAGGTCGCCGACGCGGATGGCGCCGCCGGGCTTGGCGCGCGTCTGCGAATAGCGGGGGAAGTGCCAATAGAGGGCGCGGCCGGGGCGGGCCTCGGCTTCACCCCGAAAATGCTTGCTGCGGTCGTAGCCGGTGGCCTGCGGATTGGGCGGTTCGCCGCAGAAGCCCGCGAGCGTGGGCAGGAGGTCGTCGCCGGAGAACGGGAAGCCGCCGGCCTTAATGCCAGGGCCGCGGATCAAAAACGGTCGGCGTAGGCCGCCCTCGTACAGGTAGCCCGACCCTTCGCGGAACGGGGCGTTCGAAGTGGTCGGCCGGTTCTTGCTCCATTCGACCGAGTTCCCGCCCCGGTTGCTCGTGAAAATAACGATGGTATTGTCCTTCCCACCGAGCTCCTCGATCGCTTTCAAGCACTCGCCGAATTGCCGGTCGATGGATTCGACATTCGCCGCGTAGGACGGGTGGCCCTGCGATCCCGGCTTCCCCCGCTTGTAATCGGCGATTCGCTTCTCCGTTGCCAAGCCGAGCGGGTGGACGGACCCCATGATCGGTTTGCCCGCGTTCGCCTTCCATTGCTTGCGGAACGACGCTTCGTCCCAGTGCGCCAAAAAAACCTCCCCGTATCCGGTGGGCACGTCGATGTCGGGCGGGCTCGGGGCCGCGGACGCGGGCAGGAGCTTGTGACCCGTGGCGACATTCGACGGGAGCGCGCCGGAAAAGTGGCCGACGTACGCCTCATCGAGCTTCACCCCCTGCTTGGCGAACGCATCCAAATTCGGCGTCTTGTAATACGTGCTCCCCGTGCACCCCAAATCGCGCGGACCCAATTCGTCGGCGACGATGATGACCACATTCGGCTTCGCCTTCGGTTCCGCCGCTGTGGCGACACCGAGCGTCAGCAGAATCAGACAACACGCGATTCGCATGACGAACCTTTCGACGGCGGGAGGGCGTACCATGACTATACCCACCCGCGAGATCCCCGGCATGTCACTCGAAACTCGCGTCGCGGACGCGCTGCGGAATCACGCGGCTCCGGCTATGGACCTCGACGGCTCCGGGATCGAAGTCATCGAAGTCGTCGACGGCATCGCGTCGGTGCGTCTCGGCGCGATCTGTGCCAGTTGTCCCGCCACGCTGATAGCGGTCGTGACGGGGTTGGAACGGGAACTGAAAAAGCACGTGCCCGAAATCGAGGTGCTGGAAGCCGTCGTGTAATATTTGCAATTTTATCGATTTCGTTCTGGCATTGGCCAGAGTTGGGGCGTACAAGTGGTGGTGTTCTTCTCGACGTCGCGTTTTCCGGACGGTGAACGGATGACGAACCCACTATCTTGCAACGGTTGCGGCTTGGCTCTGGCCGAGGAATCGCAGCTTTCCGTATGCCCGACGTGCCTGCTCAGCACCGAAAAACCCGCCGACCACGTTACGCACCACGCGCCGATCCCGGCCCATTGTTTCGCCGCCACCACCGAGTTCTCACTCCCCGCTCCGACCCGGATGCCGTGCCGCGCGGAACCGCCGGAGTTCGCATCGTTCTCCGGTTGGGAGCAAGCGCAGGTCACCGAATTGGACCGGCGTGGCTACCGTGTGCTGAGCAAGCTCGGCGACGGCGGATTCGGCGTCGTCTTCTTGGCCATCGATGCCGCCGAGCGACAGGTCGCCGTGAAGATGCTGCACGCGGGCCTCTGCGGCGACCGCTACCGCCGCCGCTTCGCCCTCGAGGCCAACGCGCTCACTCGGCTGAACGATCCCGGCCTCGTGCGTTTGTTCCACTTCGACATCTCCGGCCGCGACCCGATGTTGGTGACGGAATACGTCCCCGGCGGGACGCTGGCGAAGAAGCTGCATTCGAAGTCGGTGTTCCGCGCGGCCGATGCGGTCGACGCGGTCCTGCAGTTAGCGATGGTCGTTCAGAAGGTCCACGACGCCGGTTTGGTTCACCGCGACATCAAACCGTCCAACGTTCTGATCGATGCCGCGGGCCGGTTGAAGCTCGGCGACTTCGGGTTGGTCAAACGGCTCGACCGCGACGACGCGCTCACCCCGAACGGACGCGGCATCGGCGGGACGCCGGAGTATTCCGCCCCCGAGCAATTCCGCGGCACCGGCGATTGCGACGGCCGCGCCGACATCTACGCCTTGGGTGCCACCCTTTACCGGCTGCTGACCGGCCGACCGATTTTCGAACGGGTCGGCGAAGGCGATTTCGTCGCGGTCATCCTGCGCGTCCTCTCCGAAGAACCGCTGGCCCCGCGGAAAATCGTCGCGTCGATCCCGCGCGAACTCGAAGCGATCTGTTTGAAGTGCTTGGCCAAGAAACCCGACGACCGCTACCGCACCGCCGGCGCTCTCGCCGCCGATTTGAAAGCGTGGCAGACGGGCGGCTCGCCGGTGGTGCAACCGCAAACCCCGGCCCGGCGCGTTTGGCGGCGGGTCCGGGCGGTCCCGAAATTCACCGTGGCTTGCGCGATGATCGCGGTGCTCAGCCTGGGCGCGGCGTCGGCTCTCCTGAACGCGCGGGAATCGCGCGCCGAGCGGCCGCCGCCGGTCGTGCCGAACGTCGCGTTGATGCAACAGCGCTACGAGACCGAAGGCGGGTTGGAACTGATCGGGGAGAAGGGCCGACCCGAGTGGCACCGCTGGGCCGTCGGCGGTCCGGAACTCGTCGATTCGATCACCGGCGATAAGA
>JAYTBD010000583.1:0-3793 GCA_043737155.1 Fimbriiglobus sp.
TGGAGAAGGATGGCATGCGGGCGGCGCTCGTCAGCCTCGACCTCATCGGCACCACGTTCGAGCTGACGCGAGCGACGCGCGCGAAGATCGAAGCCGACACCGGCATCCCGGCGGGGAACGTGATGCTCTTCGCCACGCACACCCACACCGGGCCGGTGATGGACGCGGGCGGTCCGTTCGCGGGCGGTGGAGCCAAAATACTCGGCGAGTATTTGAATGGACTGCCCGAGCGAATTGCGGTGGCGGTGACGCTCGCGGACAAAGCCCGCAAACCCGCATCGGCGCGGCGGGGAATCGGCTCCGAAGGAGGATTGGCCTTCAACCGCCGCTTTCACATGACCGACGGCAGCGTCGGCTGGAACCCCGGCAAGTTGAACCCGAAGATCCTCAAACCGGCGGGGCCGACCGACCCCGCCGTGCCCGTGGTCGCCTTCGACACCTTGGATAAGAAGCCGCGGCCCCTGGCCACGACGATTAACTTCGCCATGCACTCGGACACCGTCGGCGGGCTGTACTTCTCGGCGGACTACATCGGCCAGATGGCCAACGCGCTCGACAAAGTCCGCGGCACGGGGCACGTCACGGCGTTCGGTCTCGGCGCTTGCGGGGATGTGAACCACATCAACACCGACTCCGAGACGGCGCAGAAAGGCGAGGGCGAGGCCATCCGCATCGGCACCCGATTGGCCGGCGAAGTCCTGCGCACCTTCGACAAGCTGCAACCGGTCGCCGACGGCCCGCTCAAAGTAACATCGCAAATGGTGGAGCTTCCGCTGGCGCCGGTCACGGCCGAGCAGTTGGTCGCCGCCAAAGACATCGTGAAGCGGGTGATGGACGAATCGAAGCCTGTGCCGGCGTTTCTGGAGCAAGTGCAAGCATTCAAAGCCACGGACGTGGCCGCACGGTTGGGCAAGCCATTGGCGGTCGAGGTCCAAGTCATCACGCTCGGCGACGACCTGGCGTGGGTGAGCCTGCCCGGCGAGATCTTCGTCGAACTCGGCCTGAGCATCCAACACGGGTCGCCGTTCCGCCAGACGATGATCCACACGCTGGCCAACGGCATCATCGGCTACGTGCCGACGAAGCGCGCCTACAGCGAAGGGAACTACGAGGTCATCTCGGCGCGCTGCGCCGAAGGCGGCGGGGAACTGCTGGTCGCGGCGGCGCTGAAACAATTGCGCGGGCGAAAAGCGAAGTGATGCAGAACATCCGCGCCGGCGGACAATCTGATGTGGAGGAACTGAAGGGTGCGACGATCCCGATTGCCCACGGTGGCCCGGCAACTGCTCGCGGAGATCCCGGATGCGGACCTTCTGGAGCGTTACGTCCAGGACCGGGCGGACGACGCCTTCGCGCAGTTGGTGACGCGGTACAGCCGGCTTGTTTGGGGCCAGTGCCGCAATCTGCTGCCGGGCGATGCCGATGCGGACGACGCCTTCCAAGCGACGTTCCTCACGCTGGCCCGCTCGGCGAAGTCGATCCGCGCGGGGGCACCGCTCGGGCCATGGTTACACGGCGTGGCCTACCGCGTCTGCGGCAATGCCCGCCGGGCGATGGGCCGACGGGCGAAGCGCGAGAAAGCGTGCGCGACTCCCGAAGCCGATCGGCCGGTCGCCGATTCCACATGGGAAGCCGCCTTCGCCGCGGTCTCCGAAGAAGTGCAGAAACTCCCGGAGGCGCAGCGCACGGCGTTCGTGCTCTGCTGCATCGAAGGGCGGGCCACGACCGAAGCCGCCGCGAGTCTCGGGCAGAAGCTCGGCACCTTCTCCGCGCGGCTGACGCGCGCCAAACAAACTCTGCTCGACCGCTTGGCGAAGCGCGGCCTCGGAGCGTCGATCCTCGCCCTCGGCGGGATCACGGGGACGGTCGCCGTCGCCCCGGCCGCGCTCATCGCACGCACGCACGCGCTGGTTCCGTCCGGCGTCACGATTCCCAGTTCCGTACTGGCTCTCACACAAGGGGTCACAGGCATGATGATGCTCCGTTTCAAACTGCTCGCCGCCGGGGTGATGGTCGCCACCGGATTGGGCTTGAGCGTCGGCGGCGGTTGGTCCGGCGAAGCGACGGCGCAAGTCGCGGGGACTCCGGCGACCAAGCCGGTTCCGCAGAAGGGCGACTTCGCCATCGAGAAGCTCAGGTTAGATCTGGAGAAGGCCAAAGCCGATCTGGCCAAGGCGGAAGCCGAGGCCAGGCTTGACGAGCGGAAGCTGGCAGCGGAGGCGGCGATACTCCGCGAACGCTTGGCGTTTGAACTACAACGCGACAAACTACCCACGAAGTTCGAGTACGAACCGGTGCCGAAGGAAGGCCTGACGGACTTCGAGGAACGGCTCGCGAAGCGCGAGAAGGCCGGCTGGAGTTTCGTCGGCCAAGTGACCATCCAAGGCTTCGGTCCGGAAGAGAAACTGGTGTTCCGAAAGCTGCCGCTGCCGCCGAAAGCGACCGGGTTCAACCCGGCCGTAGCACCCCCCGGCGGGATGATACCCCCGAAGGCGACCGAGGTCCCTCCGACCCCAGCGGTTCCGGGTAGACCGGGTGAGCTCATGCCGCCGAAGACGACAGACCCGACCGAGAAGGTCGATCCTCTCAACCGGGGACCCGGTCTCCCGATCAAGCCGCCGGTCGCCCCGGGTTCGCCCCCGCCCCCCGGTGCCGCTCCGGCGCCCGCCATCAGCATTCCCGTCGAATGGTCCCGCGATGCCGAACGGATCGCCAAGCTCGAAGCCGAGTTGAAGGCGATGATGGCCCAGGTCGAAGCGCTGCGCTCCGAGTTGAAGATGCGTCCGAAGAGCGCGGATAAGCCAGAACCGGTGCGGCGGCACACGGTGTCGTTCACCAAGAAGGACTACGGCGCGTGGGATCCAGTCGATCTCATGGAGGTGCTCGCCAAGCTACTCGCGGAGGATGCGAAGGAGGCGAAGACCCGTGGCCAGATCTCACTTGTAAGGGAACAGGATGGCTTCACCGTGTCCGGCACCGCCGAGACGGTCGCCGCCGCCAAGGTATGGGTTGGGAATCTGAAGAAGTAACCGGGCACATGTAGGGGCACCCACGAGGGGTGCCCCTACATTTTGGCATGTCCGCCATCACCACAGCCGGCCTTGCCGGCGGTCTTTCGTCCACTCCGTGCGTAGTTTCCCCTGCGGGGTGCTCATCGGGTAATCCGCGAGTTCGACCGCCGTCACCCAGATTCCGGCCGAGTAGAAATCCGTGGCGAACTCGCCGCTTCGCCACGACGCTTCCGTGCCGACGAGTGTGATTTTGAACCGCGTGACGCCGTGCCGCACCGTCAGCACTTCCGGGCCGAGGTCGGCCGTCATCCCGACGATCTCCGCGCTGGCAGGGAATTCCCAGAGCATCGCTCCGCGATCCGCCGTCGGCGGGCGTTGGCAGAGCAGCACCTTGCCATCGCGTTGGATCAGCATCGCGGTTTCTTGGACCGTCGTCAGCTCTTTCTTTCTCGTCGGCGGTGGAATTTCCGACTGCAATCCGAGCCGGTTTGCCGCGCAGTCGCGGTTCACCGGGCAGGCCCCGCACTTCGGCGTCACCGGTGTGCAGACGAGCGCCCCGAGTTCCATCAACGCTTGGTTGAAGTCGCCGACGCGTTTGCGGGGCAGAACGTCCGCCGCCGCTTGCCAGACCCACGCCTTGCCGAGTCCCGCGCGCGGATCGAGGCGGCTGCCGAAGAGCCGCGACAGGACCCGCAATGTGTTCGCTTCGACGATCGGCAAGCGCCGGTCGAACGCCTGCGACAGCACCGCCCCGAGGATGTACCGGCCGACGCCGGGGAGTG
>JAYTBD010000584.1:0-3782 GCA_043737155.1 Fimbriiglobus sp.
GATCTTCATTCCCGGCGGTCGCCGCCTCCGCCGCGGCCTCGAACGCCTCTTGGGCGCGGGATGATTCTTTGTGGTGCGGACTCGCTTCTTTCGACCGGACCGATGGCTCGGCCAGCGGCGCGAAATCGGCCGCCATCTCCACCGGGAGTTCTTCGTCTTGTTCCATCCGGTGGTTGTAGTGGAAGTGTTCCCCGGGGTGTACCGCGAGATTCCGGAGGATCGGAATTGGCTCCGGGCCAGTTCCAAAAACACGACTCGGACAGGCCCGGCGGCCTATCCTACAAAGACCACCCCGGTATCTCCCGGGGTGTCTTCGTTTGAGGCTTACCATGGACGCGATCATTTTGGCGGCGGGGAAGGGAACCCGTCTGCGACCCTACACCGAGAAGCTTCCCAAGCCGCTACTCCCCGTGCAGGGCCGGCCGATTCTCGATTGGATCATCGGGGCGTTACCGCCGGTGGATCGGCTGATCGTCGTCGTCAATTATTTGGGCGAAGCCATCGAGGAGTATTTGGCGAAGCAGACGCACGTGACCAATTGGACGACGGTGCGCCAAGAAATCCCGCGCGGCACCGGCGATGCTCTGATGAGTTGCAAAGATGCGGTATCGTCCGACCGCGTATTGGTACTAAATGGGGACGACCTGATCGGCCGTGCGGATCTCGCCCGGCTCGCGGCGGTGCCGATGGGGATCCTCGTGAGCGCGGTACAGGAGCCCAAGGATTTCGGAATCGTGTTCCCGAACACCGACGGCACGCTGAAGCAGATCATCGAAAAGCCGCAGAATTTGACTCCGCCCCAGCTGGCCAACATCGGCGGGTACGTGTTCCCGAAGTCGGTCTTCGACTTGACGCTGCCCTTGTCCAGTCGCGGCGAGTACGAGATCACCGACGCCGTGGCCCAACTCGCGGCCACCGGGAAATTCCACGTCGTGGAATCGCAGTATTGGTTGCCCATCGGCAACATCGAGCAGTGGTGCTGGAGCCAACTCGCTGATGTGGGGCCGGTGGGGTAGCGATTGATTACCGACCATCCGCATGCGATGATGTCGATACGAGTCCTCCCGCCCTCGGATGCCCTTCTCCATGTATCGAATGCTCGTCCTCGGCGCTTTGTTCTGCGCGACCGCGACCGCGGCGGAGCCCCCCGTCGACTTCAACCGCGATGTGCGACCGATCCTGTCGAACAATTGCTACGCCTGCCACGGGCCGGACGAGAAGGTCCGCAAAGGCTCGCTGCGCCTCGACACCTTCGATGGCGCCATCGGCAAAGTCGGCGGGAGCATCGGCCTCGTCCCCGGCAAACCGGACAAGAGCGAACTCCTCGCGCGCATCGTGCTCGACGCATCGGATGCGGACGCGATGCCGCCGAAGAAGACCGGCAAGCACCTCACGGCGAAGGAAGTCGCCACGCTGAAAACATGGATCGAACAGGGCGCGAAGTACGCTCAGCACTGGGCCTACGTGAAGCCCGAACGCCCCGCGGTACCGGCGCTGCCGAAAGATTGGGCGAAGACCCCCATCGACGCGTTCCTGCTGGCGAAGTTGAACACTCTCGGACTCAAACCGTCCGCGGAAGCGGATCGTTCTTCCTCGATACGCCGCGTCGCTCTCGATCTCACCGGGCTGCCCCCGACCCCGAAAGAAGTCGAGGACTATTTCAACGACCAAGGCACGAACGCGTACGAGACGATGGTCGACAAATTGTTGGCCAAGCCCGCGTTCGGCGAGCACTGGGCGCGGACGTGGCTCGACCTTGCCCGCTACGCCGACAGCGCCGGTTATGGCCCCGACGCTCCGCGGAGCATCTGGCCGTACCGCGATTACGTCATCAAAAGTTTGAACGCCAACAAGCCGTTCGACGTTTTCACCGTCGAGCAACTCGCGGGAGATCTGTTGCCGAAGCCGACGGAGGAACAGCTCACGGCGACGGCGTTCCATCGCAACACCATGACCAACAGCGAAGGCGGCACCAACGACGAAGAGTTTCGCAGTATCGCCATCGTGGACCGCGTCAACACGACGATGGCCGTGTGGATGGGCACCTCGGCGGCGTGCGCCCAGTGCCACACGCACAAGTACGACCCGATCACACAGAAGGAATACTTCGGCCTCTACGCGATCCTGAACCAGAGCGAAGACGGCGACCGCGAGGACGAAACCCCGAAGCTGCCGCTGCCCGAACCGGAGGAGCGACGACTGAAGCGCGCCGAGGTGACCAAGCAAATTGCCGAAGCCGAGAAAGCGCACAAAGCTGCGGCGAGCTCGGACCAACCGGCGGCGAAAGCCAAGCTCGACACGTTGAAGAAAGAACTCGCGGCGTTCCCGGCGGCGGTGACGGTGCCGATTTTGCGCGAACTCCCCGAGGGGAAGAAACGCGTCACCAAATTGCAGTATCGCGGCAACTTCCTCGATCTCGGGGATGTCGTCACCGAGGGCGTGCCGGCCGTGTTTCCCCCATTGACCAAAGGGGAGCCATTCAATCGGCTCGCGCTCGCCAAGTGGCTCGTCTCGGCGGATAATCCGCTGACCGCCCGCGTGGCGGTCAACCGATTTTGGGAGCAGATCTTCGGCACCGGCATTGTGAAAACATCCGAAGAGTTCGGCTCTCAAGGTGAGTTGCCGAGCCATCCCGAGTTGCTCGATTGGCTCGCCGTGGAGTTCCGCGAACAGAAGTGGGACGTGAAAAGGTTCTTGAAAATGTTGGTGATGTCCGCGGCGTATCGGCAGACGAGCAAGGTGACCGCCGAGCAATTGGAGAAAGACCCGGACAACCGGTATTACGCCCGCGGGCCGCGATTCCGAATGAGCGCCGAGATGATCCGCGATCAGGCGCTCGCCGTCAGCGGGCTGCTCAGCGCGAAAATGTACGGGCCGTCGGTGCGACCGCTGCGGCCCAACAGCGGGCTGACCGCGTCCTTCGGCGGCGGACTCGATTGGTCTCCGAGCGCGGGCGAGGACCGCTTCCGCCGGGGTCTGTACACCGAGTGGCGGCGGACCAGCCCGTACCCGTCTATGGTCACATTCGACGCCCCGAGCCGCGAGGCGTGCACCGTCCGCCGCATCCGCACGAACACGCCGCTGCAAGCCCTCGTGACCCTCAACGACCCGGTCTACGTGGAAGCCGCCCAAGCCCTCGGACGCAAAGTCGCCGCGGTGTCGGGCACGACGTCCGAGCGGATCGCCCTCGCGTTCCGGCTGTGCCTCTGCCGGACGCCGAGTGACAAGGAGTTGTCAGTGTTGGCGAAATTGTACGACGAGTCGAAAACGAAGTTCGACAAGGATGCGAAGAAGGCGACGGAACTGGCGACCAACCCGATCGGGCCATTGCCAAAGGGGGCGAACGCGGCGGAGCTAGCCGCGTGGACGACGACGATGAACGTGCTGCTCAATCTGGATGAAATGTTCCTGCGGCGTTGATGTGGGAGGGTGGATCATGGTGGACTTGCAAACGATCCCCATCGGATGGGAGAGGGGTCTTATGGCTGCGGAAAACGTCAAACTGCGTTTGCGCCGGGCGACCAACGCCCTCGACGCGGCGGGAGTTTCTTACGCCGTGGTCGGCGGCAATGCCGTCTCCGAGTGGGTGGCGCGCGTCGATGAAGGCGCGACGCGCTACACCAAGGATGTCGATATTCTTGTCCGGCGCCCGGATTTGGAGGCCGTGAAGGCGGCTCTGGAACCAGCCGGCTTCATCTACCATCACGTCTGGGGCGTTGACGCGTTCATCGACGGTCCGAATGGCAAGCCGAGCGCGGGCATTCATCTGCTATTCGCCGGCG
>JAYTBD010000585.1:0-3775 GCA_043737155.1 Fimbriiglobus sp.
TCAAAGATCTGCACGCGGAGCAGTTGAAGGCGAACCCCGGCGACCGCGAACTCGAAGCCGTGGCGAACTCGTACGAGCTCGGCTGGCGGATGCAGGCCAACGCACCCGACGTACTCGACCTCGGTAAAGAGACGCCCGAGACGCTGAAGATGTACGGGGTGAACGAGAAGCCGACCGACACCTTCGGTCGGCAGTGCCTCATGGCCCGGCGGCTCTGCGAGGCGGGCACGCGCTTCGTTCAAGTGACCTATGGCGACAGCTCGGCGAACCCGGCGTGGGATCAGCACTCCGACATGCCGAAGCACGGCGTCCACGCCAAAGCGACCGACAAACCGGTCGCGGGTCTGCTCGCCGACTTGGCGCAGCGCGGCCTGCTCGAAGACACCATCGTCTGTTGGGGGATGGAATTCGGCCGGACGCCCTACGCCCAGAAGAACGGCACGGGGCGCGACCACAACCCCGGCGGCTTCACGAGCTGGGTCGCCGGCGGCGGCTTCAAACCGGGCCACGCCTACGGCGCCACCGACGAC
This sequence comes from Fimbriiglobus sp., assembly GCA_043737155.1. Lineage (GTDB taxonomy): Bacteria > Planctomycetota > Planctomycetia > Gemmatales > Gemmataceae > JALHQU01. Next base: position 531 of record JAYTBD010000585.1, read on the forward strand.
TTCGGCGCCGCGGCCGTGACGGACAAAGTCCACCTCCACGACCTGCACGCGACCATGCTCCACCAACTGGGATTGGACCACGAGAAGCTGACCTACAAGTACGCCGGCCGCGACTTCCGTCTGACGGACGTGCACGGTCACGTGGTGAAGGGATTGCTGACGTGAACTTCTACACGACGCGGAACTTGGTGATCTTGGCGCTCGTACAGATCATCGTGATCACGCTCGGCGTACTCGCGGCGGGTACGTGCTGGAAGTGCATGACGCAGTTCAACATGTGCGGCCCGCTGCGGGAACTCCAACTCATCTGCGACTTCGGTTGGTTCGCCCTCGCCTTGCCGATCATATGGGTGACGCTCGCCCTGTGGGAGTTCCGCCGGGACACCGAAGACGACACGCGTAAGCTGTGGTACGTCCTCGTGGGTGTGCTGCTGTTGGCGGTGCTGGTTTACGGGAGTTGGCACTACGCCATTTCGCCGTGGGTGCGGATGATGAGCTGCGGCGGCGGGCTGAGCGCATGAGGCCAACGATCCTGTCGCCCTTCGTCGTCACCGGCTTGTGCTTCGCCAAGTCGCCCTCAACACGCCGAGTGCTCATCCACCCGGATGTCGCTGTGCGGATACGGATATCTGGAGCTGCTCCGATCCACCTTGGCCAATGCACCGGGCGTGTCAGCCGAACACTTTGTCGATGTCTACTGCTCCCGGCCAGTCCACTTATCTTTGCAATCCCCGTTATTCTAACGCCTCAAGCCCCGCCGGTATAATGCCTTCGGGAGCTTTCGCCGCGCAAAACTGCCAGTCCGGGTAAATGTCCGCTCCGCCGCGGCGAATATCTCTCAAGGATCAGAGACCCGGTGTCGCGGCGTCCGTTCGCCCGCCGCCCGGTCCCGGGGGACTGGCGATGAAGTTCAAGTACCGATCCGGCCAGCAACCGCTCGAGGGCTTTACGCTCAAGCGCGGGGTCGGCAAGGGCGGTTTCGGCGAGGTCTACTTCGCCGTCAGCGACGGCGGCAAAGAGGTCGCGCTCAAACTGCTCCTCGGCCACTCCGAAGTGGAACTGCGCGGGATCGCCAACTGCTTGAACATGAAGCACCCGAATCTCGTGCACGTCTACGACCTGCGCGAGGACTCGGAGGGCCAGAAGTGGCTCGTCATGGAATACGTCCTCGGCGAGTCGATGTCGGCCGTGCTGAACCGCCACCCCACCGGATTGCCCCTGAGCCTGACGAAAGAATGGTTCGCCGCGTTGGCCCGGGCCGTGGGCCACCTCCACGACCGCGGGGTCGTCCACCGCGACCTCAAACCGGCGAATATCTTCGTCGAAGCGGGCACCCTCAAAGTCGGCGACTACGGTCTGTGCAAAACCATCAGCACGAGTCAGCGCCAGACGCGTACCGTCGGCACCGTGCATTACATGGCCCCCGAAGTGAGTACCGGCAACTACAGCCAGAAGATCGACCAGTACGCTTGCGGCGTGATCCTCCACGAAATGCTGACCGGCAAGATCCCCTTCGACGGGGAGTCCGACGGGGAAATCCTCATGAAGCACCTCACGGCGACGCCCGACCTGACCTGCGTGCCCGAGCCGTTCCGCCCGATCATCGCGAAGGCGCTCGATAAGAACCCGAACAAGCGCTATGCCAGCATGGTCGAAATGGCCCAAGCTGTGGAGCCGATCCAATTACCGCAGGCGATCCCGATCGGCGTGCGCGTCAGCGCGATCGGCCCCGTCGCCGCGCCTCCGGGATTGATCCTCACACCCGATCCGGAACTGCCGAAGAGCCCCGCGATCCCGCAGCGCTTGCAAGCGACGCCGATCCCCGCGGCCCCGAAGACCCCGTTGCCGATGGCGCGGCCGGTCTTGCCACCGACGATCCGCGACCGCCTTACGGGCTTGCTCGGGGCATTGCTTTTGGCACCGGCGATTGCCGCCCTCGGCCTCGTGCCGTACGGGCTGCTGTCGAACCCGTCCGATTCGACCGGGTTGATGAAGATGTTCCTCGTGACCACGGCCCTCGCGTGGGCGGTGTTGCTCGGCTCCGGGCAATCGACCTTCCGCAGTTCCGACGGTTGGGCGAGACGGCTCCGCCTCGGGGTTCTCGGGCTGATGGTCGGCACACTCGCCTTCTGGCTCGACGGTTGGGTGATGCCGCGGGGCGGACCGGCCCAAGCCGTCACCAGCGCCGATTCGTTTATGTTCGGCACGATTGCGATGCCGGCCGATGTCTTCTCGACGGGCGTGCGATACTTGCTCTACTTCGGCGGTGTGATGGCCGCGGGCCGATGGTGGCGCTCGACGGCACGGGATCGGAAAGAACGCTTCAGCCTCTTCCCGCTCTTGGCGGCGGGCTTCTGGTCGGGGGCGCTGTTATTCCTCTGGCCGTGGGAAGCGGGTTCGCCCGCCGGTGGGATCGTGCCGATCGTGTTGGCGATCGTCGCCGTGCAAGCGGTCAGCCCGTGGACGCCGAGCGCCCGCGTGCAACCCTCGAAGAAACTCCGCCTCGGCCGCGCTTGATCCGACGATGACCACCCCGATGGGGAAGGAACTATGAATCGCCACGACCGCCACCGCGATGCCCGCCGGACCGAGCCGAAACCGGCCCGGAGCTACAACCTCCGCTTCCTCGCGCTGCTGGGCATCGGTCTCGGAGCCGCGCTGCTGATTTCCCGTGCGGGCTACAAAACCGACCGCGCCGTGACCTCGCCCGGGCCGGTGAAGCTCGCCAAGATGAGCCCGCGCAGTCTCCAAGAGACTTCCGAGTTGAACGGTATCGACGGCGGCGCCAAGGCGGGCCAAAGCGCACTCGTCAACGCGATCAAGTTGAACGGCGCGCACCAAGCCCCGCAGGGCGGGACGGTCACCATCGTCGGCCCCGTGGCCGAGTTGCCTTCCCCCGATTCGGCGGTCACGGTGACCAAGGCCGATCCGCAGCACCCGCACGCGGCCATCCGCATCGTTGGCATCCGCAGCGACAAAGCCTACACGAATCGCAACCATGCCATCCAAGACGCTCAGCGGGTCGCCCGCCAACGCCTCGCGGAAGTGCTGCAATCGCTCGACCCGCCGATCCGCGTTCTCCCCTCGGATGAACAGATCGCAGCGGACTACGTTTCGCCGACTTCGATCAAGGACGTGGCACCGCCGCAGGACGTCAAAGAGTTGTGGAAGGCGAACAATTTGGAAACGAACCGCCAATGGGCGACGGTGGACATCGAAGTGAGCGAATCGCAGCTCCGCACCCT
>JAYTBD010000586.1:0-3770 GCA_043737155.1 Fimbriiglobus sp.
AACGCCCGCATCGACCAGTTGTTTCCGTTGCCGCAGGGCAGCCCAGCGTAACCCCGAATGAGAGGACCTGGGGTTCGTATGGAACTGGCTGCCGCAGCATTGTTGTTCAACCTTCTCTTGATCCCGTTTACGATTGGCTACGGGCTAGTAGCGATCGTTCGCGGTCGCTTGAAGTTGACCCGCTCTCGCACTCTCCAAGGCTACACAGCGCGGCTAGCGGGTGCCGCGTGTGTTATTTTGGCGATCTTGTTCTGGCGTTTCTCGGTCGCGATGTGGTCGCTGATCGACGGGTGATGCCACCGGACGTAACCGGTTTAGAACGATTCAGCCAACGGACGATTGCCGCCACGAGGACGATATGGCCAAGAAGCGCGACTATTACGAAGTCCTCGGCGTGGATAACTCCGCGGACGATTCCCAAATCAAAAATGCCTACCGCAAGCTCGCGATGCAGTTCCACCCCGACCGCAACGCCGGCGACGAAGCCGCATCCGCGAAGTTCAAGGAAGCTACCGAAGCTTACGAAGTGCTCGCCGACCGCGACAAGCGCTCCCTCTACGACCGCGGCGGTCACGCGGCCGTCGATGGCTCGCGCGGGGGTGGTGGACAGCAGACGGTCGATCTCGGGGATCTCCTCGGCGGACTGTTCGGCGGTCTTTTCGAAGGTTCGGGCGGCGGTCGGCGCAAGGCCGGGCCGCAGGGCGGGCGCGATGTGCAGATCGTTCTCGACATCGACCTCGTCGAAGCGGCGCGCGGCGTGAAGAAGACCGTGACCATCCAACGCGAAGATCACTGCGAGAAATGCAACGGCACCGGCGCCAAGCCGGGCACCAAGCCGACGAACTGCAAGCGCTGCGGCGGGCAGGGCGTCGTCATCCAACAGCAGATGTTCATGCGCGTGCAGACGGCCTGCCGAGCTTGCAACGGCCAAGGTGTGATCGTCACCGACCCGTGCACCCAGTGCCGGGGGAACGGCAAGACCGTCGGCAAACGGACCATCGAAGTCGAGATCCCGCCGGGCGTCGATACCGGCGATCGCATCCGCTACCAAGGCCAAGGGGACGCCGGCGATGCCGGGGCGCCGCGCGGCGATCTCGAGTTCGCGGTGCGCGTCCGCGAGCACAAGTTCTTCGAGCGCGACGGCACGAACTTGGTCTGCCAATGGCCGATCACCTTCGCCCAAGCGGCGCTCGGCGGGCCCATCGAAATCCGCACGCTCGTCGGCGAGAAGGTCAAGTACGACCTCCCGCGCGGGGTGCAAACCCACGACGTGGTGAAGCTGAGTGGCCACGGGATGCCCGGCCGGCGCGGCGCCCGCAAAGGTGACCTCATGGTGCAGGTCGTCGTCGATACTCCGCAGCGCCTCTCGCCCGATCAGGAGCGGCTTTACCGCGAACTCGCGGAGCTCGACAAGATCGACGTCGGCCCGCCGCCGAAGAAGAGCATCTTCAGCAAGTTGAAGGATCTGTTCGTGCCCGATGAGACGACGAAACCGGAGAGCGAGTCGAAATGAACCCCGCCGAAACGCCCGAAGAAACCGACGAGCCGACGACGCCTTCGCAGGTCGTCCTGCAAGCGAAAGTCGATCAGCTCGAGAAGCAGGTGGTCGATTACAAGCTGCTGCTTGCGGAGATGCAGACCTCCGGCCGCCGGCTGCGCGAGGACGCGGACAAGCAGAAGAAGTACGCCGGCGAAGGGGTGTTCCGCGATCTGTTGGCCGTGATCGACAACCTCGAGCGCGCCATCGCGGAAGCGAATAAAGCCGGCGAGACCGGGCCGTTGAAGGTCGGCGTGACGGCGACCATCGGGATGTTTCTGGATGTGCTCAAGCGGCACGGCGTCGCGCGTATCGACACGGCGCAGGGATCGCCGTTCGATCCGAATCGACACGAGGCGGTGATGGAACAACCGACCAACGATGTGGAACCGGGCGGCGTGTACCTCGTGCTTGCACAGGGATATTTATTGCACGACCGCGTCCTGCGCCCCGCGACGGTGATCGTCGCCAGCGCTCCGCCCGCGGGTGGGTGAGCGGAGAATTTTTTTCGACAGGATGGACAGGATTGGCAGGATGGGAGACAAGAACTGAGGATCTGTTTTTCATCCTGCCAATCTTGTTCATCCTGTCGAAATCAATCATTTGGGTGACCTTGATGTCTGACCCAAGCCGGAAGAGCACGGCGAATGCTTATGTAGTCATCTGCGTGTGTCTGTTGTTGGGCTGCGCGGTCGTTGCGGCATTCTGCTTGTATGTGGCTGTATTCGGTCTTGGAATTTGACGATCAACCCCGATAGGCCACGATCCGAAATCAGTTCCTGTCCATTCGCTTCCGGAAGATGACTTGGTCGTCGCCATCGCTGTAGAAATCGCGAATCGTCCCGGTCTCTTCATAGCCGTGCTTCAGATAGAACTGCCGCGTAGGAATGTAGCTCGGCAGGCCGGAGGTTTCGATCAACAGCAATCGGCCCCCGGCGCCGGCGATTTGCGATTCGATGTGCAGCAGCATTTCCGTGCCCAAGCCGCGCGCTTGGGTCTCCTTCGATACGAAGATCCAATAGAGGTGCCACGTGCCCGCGGTCATCGGCGTCGGCGCGTAGTAGGCGAACCCGACGGGGCGGCCGTCGAGCTCGCAAGTGAGAGCGAAGTGCCCCTCGCACCCGCCGGCGTGATAGTCGCCGAGCAACTCGCGCAGCGTGGCCAGTTCGAGCGGCTTGAAGACTTTGGTGCCGTCCGCGATCCGCACCAGTTCGTCCGTATCGGCTTTGTGCGTCGCGCGGATCATTTCTTCTCTTTCGCTTTCACCAGCACGAGCACCGTGTAGGGCTTCTCGGCTTTGAACTCCGTAGGCCGGTCGGCGCCTTTGCTCTCGTGGGCGAAGCAGAGCGTCAGGGTTTCCTTCTCGAACTTGAAGATGCCCTTCACGAGCTTTTTGTTGTCGGGCGGTCGGATGTCGAACTCGCCGGGTTTCTTGTCGGGGGCCGCAGAGAAGGTCGCGGTCTCTTTCCGGTCGGTCCCGGCTTGTATCACGAGGATCTTGTCGCCCTCGAACGCGAAGATCGGCCACTTCTCTTTGGGTGGCACCGGGTCGGCGAGGAACTCCCGGATCTCCCACTTCCCTTGGAAGGGGAGCAGCTCCTTGGGCACGTCCTTCTTGTCTTCGGCCGAAGCGAAGGCGCCGCAAAAGGCGATGGCGAACACCGAGAAGCAGAACCGCAGCATGATGAACTCCTGAGGGTAGGATTTTCGGAGCCGGCAGCGTGACAGTACTTGCTACGGCGGATGCGAAGACCCATGGGGAATTCTAAGTTCATGTGTACCACCACATTGAACAAGGAGTGTTCCCCATGGGTCCTGCCCATCTTAGCGTCACGCCGGCGTCGGTCTACGCCCAGGTGCACCGCACGGTCTCCGGCGTGCTCGATTGGTCCGACTACAAGGCGTCCGTCACCCGGGTTCAGATCGTCGACTTGCTCGTCTACATGGCCAGCACCGCCCGGACTCTCTCCGCCGCCGTCCGCCGCCGCTTCCCTTTCTGCCCCGAGACCGGCCGCCGCGCCGTCCATTCGCAGTTGCCCGCGGCCGCCGATCTGACCGCCGGCCTCGCGGCCGCCCTGCACGGCGTCCTCGCCTTCTCCCGGCTCGACCGCCGCCGCCGCTGGACGGTCGCCATCGACACCCACGCGGTCCCCTACTACGGCGACCGGGCCACCCCCGGCATCACCGGCGGCCCCAAAAAACAGGGCACCCACTACTTCTTCGGCTACGCCAC
>JAYTBD010000587.1:0-3764 GCA_043737155.1 Fimbriiglobus sp.
GCCACCGCTTTCTTTTTCTTCGGAATCAGCATCCAACCGTGCGGCTTGGCGGTGGCGGCGAGCAGATTGGAAAAGGCGGTTTCGGTGGCCCCTTCGTGGGTGGCCTCGTGATCGGCGTAGAGTTGGAGCGCGGCGTGGTAGTTGCGAATCGGGGTAGAGTCGGCTTTGATTTTCATGGCCATGCGGGGGAGTATACCCGGCGCGCGGACAAAATGCCCCTCCGAAAATTCGAGTCCGTCGCTGGCGCGTCCGGCTAACAGAAATTCAATCCGCCACCCGCTTCGTCAATCCCCCGTAATAATCGATGCGTCGATCCCGGAAGAAGGGCCAGTTCCGGCGGATCTCCTCCATCCACTTGCGGCTGCACGTCACCGTCACGATCTCCTCCTTCGCCGTGTCGCCGACCTTCAGCAAGCGGCCGAACGGATCGCTCACGAACGAACGGCCCCAGAACTCCAAGCCTTCGCCGACCAGCACCTCGTGGCCGACGCGGTTGGCCGCGCCGACGTACAGTCCGTTGGCGATGGCGTGGCCGCGCATGCTCGTCTCCCACGCGCTGTGTTGGGCGTCACCGTACTCGGCCTTCTCGCGCGGGTGCCAGCCGATCGCCGTCGGGTAGAAGATCACCTCGGCCCCCTGCAGCGCCGTCAGCCGGGCCGCCTCGGGGTACCACTGATCCCAGCAAACGAGCGTGCCGACCTTGGCGTACTTCGTCGCGAAGACCTTCCAGCCGAGGTCGCCGGGGGTGAAATAGTACTTCTCCAAGAACATCGGGTCGTCCGGGATGTGCATCTTGCGATACAGGCCGAGGAACGAGCCGTCGGCATCGTGGACGGTGCACGTGTTGTGGTAAACCCCCGGCATCCGCTTCTCGAAAAACGACCCGACGACGACGACGCCGTGCCGCTTGGCCGCGGCGCCGAGGCGGTCCGTACTCGGCCCCGGCACCGGCTCCGCGAGGTCGAAGAGCTTGGTGTCTTCGGTCTGGCAAAAGTACGGCCCGGTGAACAACTCCGGCAGGCAGACGATCTGCGCCCCGGCCTTCGCGGCGTCGCCGATGGCCGCCTCGGCCTTGCGCAGGTTCGTCTCGCGGTCGGCATCGCAGCTCATCTGCACGAGGCCGATGGTGAAGGTGTCGGACATGGGGATTCCGGGTGGCGCGTCGGGATCGGGGGAGAACCGGAATTGTATCGGTTGAATGTCGGGATTGGCGACCGTACGCTGACACTCCTTCGACACCCTCTTGTCGCCCGGCACCATGCACCGCGAGTTCGACAGCACCGAATCCCCCTTCCGGCCGCGTGGCAACGGCACGCTCTACCTCCTCACGGCGGCGTTGGCGACGCTGCTTATCGGCGACCTCTGGCCGCAGTTGGCGAAGTGGCTGAGCGAATCGGTTTACCCCGCGCCGACGTGGACGACGACGGAAGTCTTCGGCTTCCGCTTCGCGCTGATCGTCGCCGTGCTCGGCGGCGCGCGGGTGCTGTACGGCTCGCTGGAGAAGCTGACCGAAGGCCGCGTCGGCGCCGACTTGGCCATCGCCATCGCGTGCATCGCCGCGATCCTCATTGGGCAACCGCTGGTCGCGGCGGAGGTCGTGTTCATCGGCCTCGTCGGCGAATGTTTGGAAGCGTTCACCTTCGACCGGACCCAGCGCGCCCTCGGCAAACTGACGGAGCTATTTCCCCAGCGCTGCTGGGTGCTGCGCGACGGCGTCGAAGTCCGCGTGCTCACATCGGCGGTGATCGTCGGCGATCGCGTCGTGGTGAAGCCGGGCGGACGCGTGCCCGTGGACGGCGTGGTGATCGACGGCCGCACGGAAGTGGATACGAGCGCCTTGACGGGCGAAAGCGTGCCGGTCGAGAAAGCGCCGGGGGATCGGCTCCTCGCGGGGAGCATCGTCCGGCACGGGGCGCTTACGGTCGAAGCGACGCAGATTGACAAGCAGACGGTGGCCGGGAAGGTGATCGAACTCACGGCCCAAGCGCTCAAGTCGAAGTCGAAAGGGGAACGCCAAGCCGACCGACTCGCGCGGTACTTCCTGCCGGTGGTACTCGGCATCGCGCTGGCGGTGTTCCTCGCCAACGTCGGCTATCAGATCTACGGCACGCAACCGGACGGCAAGAAGCTCGCGCTCGGCGCCGCGGCGCGGTTGGCGGCGTATCCGGCGCTGGCGGTGCTGGTCGTGGCCTGCCCTTGTCCATTGGTACTGGCGACGCCGGCCGCGGTGATCGCGGCGCTGGGTCGATTGGCCGGGACGGGCGTGCTGATCAAAAGCGGCGCGGCACTCGAGCGCCTCGCGGAGGTGCGCGGGTTCGCCTTCGACAAGACCGGCACACTGACCGAAGGTCGACTGGAACTTGGGGATATACGCCCCGCAGCCGGTGTCACCGAGGAGAAACTGCTGCGCGCCGCGGCGCTGGGAGAAGTCCGCAGCGAGCATCCGATTGCGAAGCTGATCCTCGATGAAGTCATACGCCGACAATGGGTTGTCAGTGAGCCGGACGCGTTCACCGCCCATCCCGGCGGCGGGGTGAGCGCGACCCTCGGCGATTCGACCGTCCTCGTCGGCACGCGGCGATTTTTGACAGAACAAGGCGTCGGCGAATCGGACGAGGAAGCGCTGAAGCATCTCGACGAAAGCGGGCAGACGCCGCTGCTCGTCGGCCGCAACGGGGTATATCTCGGAGCGATCGGCGCGAGGGATCGCCTGCGACCGGAGGCCCCGGGTGTGTTGGCCGATCTCGCGGCGCTCGGACTGCAACCGCTGCTCTTGTTGAGCGGCGACCGCAGCGCCGTAGCCCGCAACATCGGCGATTCGGTCGGTTTGACCGAGGTCCACGCGGAACTGCTGCCCGCGCAAAAAGCGGACGCCATCCGCGCCATCACCGTACCGATGGCGTTCGTCGGCGACGGTATCAACGACGCCCCCGCGCTCGCCGGCGCCCACGTCGGCATCGCCATCGGCACGGGGACCGACGTGGCCGCGCACGCCGGCGACATCGTCATGATGGGCGAACCGCTGCGGCCGCTGCCGATGCTCGTGCGGCTCAGCCGGGAGACGGCCAAGGTCATCCGGCAGAACATCGTCTGGTTCGGCTTCGGCGTCAACTTCTTCGGCATCCTGCTTACGGCGGTGCTCTGGCCGCTCTTCGCCACCAGTCCCGAGTGGTACGAGCGCGCCCCGTTGGCCGGGGTGATTTATCACCAACTTGGCTCGCTGCTGGTGCTGCTGAATTCGATGCGGTTGTTGGCGTTCGAGCGCACCGCGACCAACGCCGTCTTTGGCCGGGCGCGCAGTGCGACCCGCACCGTGGACCGCTGGATCAACACGATTCACGCCGATGATTTGCTCCACACGGTCGCGCACCGGTGGAAGCCGATCCTCGTCGGTGTCACGGCGTTGTCACTGCTCGCGTGGCTCGCCTCGGGACTCACGGGCATCAAAGCGAACGAAGTCGGCGTGATACAGCGCTTCGGCGCGGTGAAGTCGGATCTGCAACCGGGGCTGCACGCCCGCTGGCCTTGGCCCATCGAATCTGTCACCCGCGTCCGCACCGCCGAGGTGCGGACCGTCGAAATCGGTTTCCGCCTGCTGTCCGAGGAGAAATTGCAGCAATTGGAACTGGCGCGCTACGAGCAGAATAAGTTGCGCCGCGCCGGGAGCAAAGGCAACGACGGCGGCCTGACGTGGTCCAGCGCCCACGCCGAGGGCATTGCCCGGCAGACGGACGAATCGCTGATGCTGACCGGCGACGGCGACC
>JAYTBD010000588.1:0-3764 GCA_043737155.1 Fimbriiglobus sp.
TCACAGTTCGCCTCCGCGGAAGAAACCCGCCGTGCGGTAGAGCCGATTGACCAGCACCGGCAGCGGGGTGAACAGGGGTTTCAAACTCTCTTCGGCGCGGACGATCGGGTCGAGCGACACCGGCATGCGTGCGTAGCTCTCGCTCCGGCAGCGCGCGTCGATGAGCCAGCGCGAGAGGCGTTCGACGAATCCGAAATCGCCGTGGAACTGGGTTTCGAACTGATTCCACGGCACCTCGACGCGTACGTAGCCCCAGTTCGGCGCGAGCTGCGAGCCGCCGCTGAGTTTCAAGAACCACGTGGCCACGGAGATCCGGCCCTCATTCTTGCCGTCGATGCCGACGATCTTGAACACCGGTGTGCGTTGGCCGGGCCGCAGATTCAACAGCGTGCGCCAGCCGGCGTCGTGCAGGTAAGCCGCTTCCTGCATCTTGGCGATGCCGATGAGCAGCGGGGAATCGGCCGGGGGATTCCCGGTGACGCGGCTGAGTGGGCCGTCGACCAACGTGGGCACATTGCGATCTACGGCGAGCGCCAACCGTTCGAGGTTCGCCATCTCCTGCACGGCGCGGACGCGCGCTTGCGAGCGCATCGCTTCGTAGTCGAACGGGCTGAACACGTTGAGGTCGGGGAGATTCGCCGGGAGCACCCGGAGCATCAACTCGGGCTTGTTGGCCATGTCGAGCGCGAACGATTCGACCTCGTCCCACGGGAACGGATCGGCGACGAAACTGAGGACGCGATCCACGGCGACGAACTCGCGCTCGAACCCCCGGCCGACGCTGCGGAGCGCGACCGCGCCGACTTCGGAGAGCATCAGCGGGATCGGCCAGCCGAGGTCGGACTTCACGCACAGTACGGGTTGTCCCGCGTGCGAACCGTCGATGAAGCGGATCGGGAATTCACCATCGCGCGCCGGCGCTTCCCGGACGATCATTGTTGTCCACTGTGCTTCCGGTACTTCGACATTGCGATCCACGGACGGGTTCGATTCGTCGTCCCCTTCTTTGAGGAGCGGGATGTTCGGTTGGGGCGGGGTTTCGCCGACCGCCGCCGCCCCGTACTTCCTCAAGAAGGTGCTCGGCTCATTCGGCATCGGCCACCCCCAGATTCTTGAGTCGGTAGCGCATCGCTTCGCGGCTCACGAGAAGTTCCGCCGCCAAGCGGTAGGCGAGTACCCCGGGGGGGCAGACGCCGTGCAAGCTTTTCAGTTCTGTCGCCCGCGCTCGCAGCACCGCCTCGGGCATCAGCAGTTCGGCCGCGAACTGATTGGCCTCGCGCTCCAGTTCGTCGGTCGAATCATCGGCTTCGAGCAATGTCTTCTCGGTGTCGGCGCGGAACCGGCCCATCCGTTCGCGGTGGAGCACAGCGTGGCCGAGTTCGTGCGCCGCGGTGAAGCGCCGGCGCGGCAGCATGTCGTCGCCCCGGATGAACGCGTACCCGGCGTTGCCCGCGAAGTAGAGGAACCCGGCGAGGACTTCCCCCGCGGCGCCGAACGATTCCACGGCGATGCCCTCGGCGTGCAGGTGGTCGGTCACGCGGCCGGCGGACAACCCGTTCAGCGCGACGTGCGAGAGATTGCACTCCTCGAAGAAACGGTTCAACGGCACCGGCCCGCGGACGCTCGGATCGACCGGCAGGGCGAATTCTCGGCGCAGCCGGGCGATGGTCGCGGCGATCATTTCGGGTCCTCCGGCTTGGGTCCGCGCCGCGCGGCCAATTGATACTCGACCTCGGAGCCGCGCCGGAGTTCCAACTTGATCGAGGCGGTGCGGAATACTTTCCAATACTCCCGCGGCGCCGGACCGAAGCGGCTCTCGGCCCAAACGATGAGTTTGGACAAGCCGAGTTCGGCCGGGAGTTGCTCGGTGGAGTTCCGCAACTTCTCGTTGAACGCGTGCGCCTCGGCCGGCAATCGGTCGGGCGTGTGTCGAAAGAGTTCGCGGGCCACGTCGGCGACCGTGACGGGACCGAGCGAAGGCCGGGTGATTTCGGCGCTCTTCAGATGGGTCTCGACGGAGTCGGCGATCAGCGTTTGCGACGCCTCGGCTTCTCGTTCGCGATCGTCTTCATCGAGTGCGGCTTCGATGTCGAGCAGCGCCCGTTCGAGTTCGGGATCGGCGGCGGCGCGTTCCCAGATGACGTCTAAGGTCCGGAAATCGGCCGCGTCCAACGCGGTGAGGTATTCTTCGGTCAATCGATCGAGTTCGCGGTCGTTCATGATTGGCCCCCTCGGATCTTCGGGGAGAGCAGCGCGGCGAGTTCTTTGCGGACGCGGAATAGCTTGACGCGGACATTCACGGCGGTGATCCCGAGGATGCGGGCGACATCCTCCGATGGTAAGCCGTCGAAATAACTGAGCTCGATAATCCGCCGGCCCGACGCGCCGATTCGGCCGAGAGCCCGTTGGACTTCCTCTCGCTCCGACTCCCGAATCAGTCGGGCCTGCGCCGAAATGGTCTTATCGGTGAGTTGGGACAACGCTTGATCACCGGCATACTTTCTCGAACGCCCATATCTCTGACGGGCGAGATTCCGCGAGAAGCCGATGATCCAAGCGACGACGCTGCGGCCGCGTGACGGATCGAAAGCCGAGGCTTTTTCCAATGCTTTCTGTTGGGCTTGCGCGGCGAGATCCTCGGCGACATTCTGCAATTCCGCGCGTTGTGAGTACCCCATCCAAGGGCGAAGGCAAGCCCGAGTCCGCCTCACGATCTCGAGGTGCACCGCCGGATCGCGGAGCGCTTCGAGTACCGGGTTCGGCGGCGTAAGCACCGGCGGAGGGTCGTGGACTTGGGCCATGCGGCACCCCGATTCGTGAATGGGCGAACAGAGTTGTATTGCCATTTGAACAATGGGTGTTACTGAAATCTGTCGGAATTCGAAACGAGTTCGGCACGTCGGAGGGGAAAGTGATCCCGGTTTACGTCCGATGGGATCGACGCAACGCATTGCGGCGCATAGCCTGTTCAGCGATGTGGAAACGAGTTCAGCGTTTTGGAAACGAGTTCACGCGAGGGTGTGTGGATTCTCGCTTAACTCGATTGCCATCGGCACGGATCGCTGCGAAGATATCTTTAATTCCCCCGGTTTGCACTGGCCCACCCCGATGCGATTCCCCGCGGCCCTCGTATTTCTGTTTTGCGTTTCCCCGGCATTCGCCGCCGAGCCGGACGGCGTCGCGTTGTACGAATCCAAAGTCCGACCGCTGCTGGCCGAGCATTGCTACGAATGCCACAGCGCGACCGCGAAGAAGCTCAAAGGCGATCTCCGGCTCGATTCGAAAGCGGCGTGGTTGAAGGGCGGATCGAGCGGACCGTCCGTGGTGGCGGGCAAGCCGGATGAGTCGCCGTTGATCCACGCCGTGCGGCGGACGCACAAAGAGATCGCGGCGATGCCGCCGGAGAAAGCGCTGGGCGAAGCGAACGTGGCGATCCTCGTCGATTGGGTGAAGCGCGGCGCAGCGGCGCCCGACGATGCACCCGCGGCCAAACCCAAAGAAAGCATCGAAGCGGCGCGGAGGCGCTGGCCGTTTACCCCGGTACCCGCGGTGGTGCCCGTGCCGGTTGTGAAAGCGACCGCGTGGCCCGCGACCGACATCGACCGATTTCTCCTGGCGAAGCTCGAAGCGAAAGGACTCGCGCCGGTCGCCGATGCGGACCGGCGCACGCTGCTGCGACGGGCCGCATTCGATCTCACAGGTTTGCCGCCGACCCCCGCCGAGGTCGATGCGTACCTAAAGGACGAGTCGCAAGACGCTTTCGC
>JAYTBD010000589.1:0-3761 GCA_043737155.1 Fimbriiglobus sp.
CCGTCACGGGGTTGTGCTCGTCGATCATTTCGCGTTCTCCATGACCGCGTGGCCGTCGCGACCGCCTTGGCGGTGCGGCAGGAACTCCCGCATTTCCGTGATCGAAATCATCGGCAGGAACTTGATGAACAAGCAGAACAGCGTGATGAACAGGCCGACCGAGCCGAACATCACCGCGTAATCCCACTCGGTCGGGGCGTAGCGGCCCCACGCCCCCGGCGTATGGTCCCGCGTGAGCGTGATGATGATGACGTAGCGTTCGAACCACATGCCGACGTGGACCGAACCGGCGATGATAAACAGCAATAGCTCGTTGGTGCGGACCCTCTTGATCCAGAGCAACTGCGGGATGATCGTGTTCGTGGTGATCAGAACCCAATAGCTCCACCAATACGGGCCTTCCCAGATCCGCTGGTAAGTCGTTTCCCATTCGTAGAGCGAGTGGCTGTACCAGCCCATCCAGAGTTCGCAGAAGTAACCGAAACTCACGAGCAGCCCGGTCGCGATCATCACCTTCGCGCAGAGTTCCATGTGCTTGTCGGTGATGAAATCCTTCATCCCGTAAAAGTGCCTCAGCGGCACGGCGAGCCAGACGACCATCGCGAAGCCGCTGAAGATCGCCCCGGCGACGAAGAACGGCGGGAAGATGGTCGCGTGCCACAGCGGCACGATGGCGACGGCGAAGTCGAACGACACGATCGTGTGCACGCTGAACACGAGCGGCGTGCCGATGCCGGCGAGGAGCAAGTAGAGTTTTTCGTAGCGGCGCCAGTGGATGGCCGAACCGCGCCAGCCGAGGGCGAGCATCCCGTAAACGGTGCGCTGGAACCGGTTTTTCGCCCGGTCCCGCAACGCGGCGGCGTCGGGGATCAAGCCGACGTACCAGAAGACGATCGACACGGTGAGGTACGTGGACACCGCGAAGGCGTCCCACATGAGCGGGCTGCGCGGTTGGGGCCACACGGCCATGTTGTTCGGGAACGGGAAGAGCCAGTACCCCAGCCACGGCCGGCCCATGTGAACGAGCGGAAAAATCCCGGCGCAGGATACGGCGAACAGAGTCATCGATTCGGCGAAGCGGTTGATACTCGTGCGCCATTTTTGGTGCATGAGCAGCAGAATCGCGGAGATCAGCGTGCCGGCGTGGCCGATGCCGATCCACCACACGAAGTTGACGATGGCGAGGCCCCAAGCGACGGGCTGGTTGATGCCCCAGACGCCGGTGCCCATGTAGAAGAGATACGCCAGCCCGACGACCAGCCCTTGCAGCAGCATGAAGCCGATGAGGAAAAAGACCCACCAAGCTTTGGGCGTGCGGTCCCCGATCACCACGTCGGCGATTTTGTCGCCGAGCGTGACGATGTCGTGATTGCCCCCGACCAACCCTTCCGGGTGGGGGGGGTAAATCTCGCTGGGAGTGTGGCCACGGGTGGCCGGTTCGGTCACGGTTGCCATGTGCGGCTAGGCCCCCTGCGGCATGTTTTTGTTCGGGTTGCGGATCGCCGCGAGGTAGCTCGTCCGCGGCATCGTGTTCAATTCGGCCAGCAACCCGTAGTTGTGCGGCTCGGCCTTCAGTTTGATGACTTCGCTCTTGTCGTCGTTCAGGTCGCCGAAGTTGATCGCCGACGTCGGACAGGCCTGCTGGCACGCGGTGAGGATGTCACCGTCCATGATCTTCGGCCGGCCGAAACGGTCGCGTTCGCGGCTCGGCGTGCCGTCGGGCTTCTTCTTCTCCCACTCGCGCTCGGCTTCCATTTCCGCATTGCGGATGCGCTGGACGCAGTAGGTGCACTTCTCCATGACACCCCGTGTGCGGACGGTCACTTCGGGGTTGTTCAACAGCTTCAGGGTGCCGGTGTCGTAATCGGTGTACTGCAGGAAGTTGAAGCGGCGGACCTTGTACGGGCAGTTGTTGCTGCAGTACCGGGTGCCGACGCAGCGGTTGTAGGCCATGTCGTTGAGGCCGTCGGCCGAGTGGACGGTGGCGCCGACGGGGCAGACCACTTCGCACGGGGCCTTCTCGCACTGCTGGCACGGCACCGGTTGGAAGTGCGTGCGGATGGCCGCGGATTCCTTGATCTTCTCTTTGCGCTTCTCGGGGCCGATCTTGGCGGCGCCGAGATCATCGCTCATCGTCTTGACGCCGGGGATGCTGAAGTAGCGGTCGATGCGGATCCAGTGCATCGCCCGGCCGCGCGTCACTTGGTCCTTGCCGACGACGGGGATGTTGTTCTCCGCGACACAGGCGAGCGTGCACGCGCTGCACCCGATGCAGGAACCGAGATCGATGGTCATGCCCCAGCGGCGGTAGGACTTCGTGGCTTCTTCGCCATTCACCGAGATGGGGTTGACGAGGTAGAGGCTCAATTTCTTCAAGCGGGCGTCGTGCTGCTTGTGGTCGTGCTCACCGCCGTGTTCGTGGGCGTACGGGTGTTTCATCCCGTTCAGCTCGAAATTCTCGATCGTGCCGGGCGTGAGCATCCGGATCTCTTCGAACTCCGCGGCCGAGGTAGGCGGGACTTGCGCGAAGTCTTCGTCGTTGCGGTACTGATCGACACTGGCGTGGCGGACGGGTCGGCGCGATTCCATCGCGGCGTGGGCGCCCGCGACGGCGAGCGTGTAGCGGTCGCCGGTGCGCCGCATCTCGGCGACCGGGGCATTCCACACCGCGTCAGTGCCGCGGAGCTTGTAGCTGTTGAAGCCGCGCTTCTGGCCGACTTTGCCGACGCGTTCCCGACCGTGGCCGAGGTGCAGCACGACGACGTTGTCGGCCATGCCGGGTTGAACGTGGACCGCGACTTTGAGCTTCCGCCCGGCCACGGTGATTTCGGCGATGTCGGTCTCGGTCGAACCGCGTTCGCCGCCGGTCCACGCGAAGTTCTGGGTGAACTTCAACTCCTCGGCCGTGCGCGGCGATACCATCGCGGCGTTGTCCCACGTCAGGTTCGTCACCGGCTTCGGCAGCTCTTGGAGCCAGCCGTTGTTCGCTTGCGCCCCGTCCCATAGCGCCGGGTCGGGGCGAAATTGGATTTCGAGTTTGTCGATGGCCGGCTGGGTGAACCCGGGCGCCGCGAGTTGATCGAGCTTCACCGGCCCCAGCCCCGCCGTCGGGTAGTTGGGGAAGTCGTCCTTCGTCTGACCCAATACGCCGTCGCGGAGGGCTCGTTCCCAGTAGCCGGTGGAGGTCGGTGTTTCGCCGGTGATCTTGCGATCCGTGTGAAACTTCTCCCACGTTTCTTTGACCAGCGCTTGCCCATCGGAGATCGGGAACTCGAGCCCCGCCGCGAGGATCTCGATGAAGCTCTTGCCCCGGTAGAGCGGGGCGATCAGCGGTTGAATCACACAGGCGGTGCCGTCGTGCCCGCGGACGTCGCCCCACGTTTCGAGGAAGTGGGCCGCATTGATGTGCCACGCCGAGTGCAGGGCGGTTTCGTCGTGGTACAGGCCGTGGTGGAACGCGACCCCCTTCTGACCTTTCGTGATGTCGAGCGCACCGGCGAAGTCGAGGTCGGCGGGGGCGTCGTAAGCCGGGTTGACCCCGGACATGAACAGCGCGGTAACTTTGCCCGCGTTCATTTCGACCACGAGCTTCTTCAAATCGTCGGCGGCATCGGCGGTGGGCCAACCGCGCGGCACTTGTGCGCCGAGGTTGCCGTCCAGCAAACGCTGCGTGACTTCGAGGGCGTCGAGCGGCTTGATATACTTCAGCGGGGCGTGGCTCGCTTTGATCGCCCGGTTGATCGCGGCCGTGAGGATATGCA
>JAYTBD010000590.1:0-3760 GCA_043737155.1 Fimbriiglobus sp.
TATTTCCGACGGACCCGCACGATCCCCCGGATATGAAATTTTCATGTTCGATAGCTTGACCCCATTCGAGCGTCTATACTCTGTCAACGAATCGGCGACCGGGGCGCAAGCATCCGCCCCGGCTCCATTCTCCAATCACCAACGGATGAAACCATCCTCCGAGACGACGGCGCTGATGACTCGACCGGGCCGCGATTTGGTGCGACGATGATGGAACGCCCCACCCCGTCGGGTACCGTTCGCAACGTCCCGCGCGCCGCGGAGCCGATCGCCCGATTCTCCGGCCACGGAATTTACCCCGACCCTTCGCACCACACCCCGCTCCCCGACGTGCCCCAAGCCCTGCTCGCCCGCCCCACCCCTGATGTCGCCCGGGAAGCCGCTCAGCCGCTGCCCCGGGAGCGGGCCGCGCGCCGATTCGAGGATTGGCGCTCGGATCCGAATCGACGACCGGCGTTCGCGTTCGAGGCATCCTCCGACCGCCCGATCGGCATTGCCGCCGCGCTGGCCTGTCCGGATCTTTTCCTGCTCGACACGCCGCTCGGCCAAGAGCGCCTGCAAGCGATTGTCGCGCTCATCGAAGGCGGTCGGTCGGGCGGCCAACGGCTGGCGATTCTGACTTCGAACCCCGCGAATGCCAACGCCATCGTGCTCGCACTGCCCGCGGAGGGCGTCGGTCGGGCGCGGGCGAGTTCCGAAAACGAACTGCCCCCGGTCGTCGCGGAGCAAACGGCCGAGGCCTTGGCCCGGCGCGAGTGGGATCACCGCCGCTCGGCTCGGCTCTCGGACAGGCAGCGGATCGCGAAGCAACTGAACTGGTGGAAGGAATGGGATCGCCTCGCCGAAGCGGAGCCGACGGCGTCGCCTCCCTCGGTGGAGTCCGACAGTATGACGAACCTGGCCGCGGAGAAAGAGG
Source organism: Fimbriiglobus sp. (assembly GCA_043737155.1). GTDB lineage: Bacteria > Planctomycetota > Planctomycetia > Gemmatales > Gemmataceae > JALHQU01. Next base: position 917 of record JAYTBD010000590.1, read on the forward strand.
CGAAGATCGAACATTGGAAAGCCGCGGAGTGCGCCGACGCCGAAGTTCGGAAGGCTCTGGAATCTCAACTCGCGGAATGGAAATCGCACCCCGTTGTCCCCGGTGGACTGGGCGGATTCATCAAGAGGCTATTCGGCGGTGCGAAAGCCGATCCGCAGATCGCAGCCGCCGAAGCCAAATTACGGGAACTCGACGCCGCGGCGACCGCACGGCACCGTGAACTCGCGGACATCGATGCCCACTACCGGACGCTTTCGCTCCAAATCGTCGCGGAAGAACAAACCCGCACGCACACGATTCGCACGGAACAGCTCGGCGACCTCCAACGCCAACGCGATGCGCTCAATCACACGCGGCCCACCCACGGCCGGGAACAACTTCGAATGACTCTGTCCGACTTGGACGCCGAACTCGCCGAACCTGACCATCCGCCGTCTTCGCCCACGCGTGAATCGATGCATCGACTGGCCGCGGTCGTCGGCCCGTTCTCCGCCCTCGATTCCGACCCCTTTTTCGCCCCGACCCACCCCGAAGCCGAGCCGGCGTTCGACCGCGTCGTCTTCGCCGATGCAGAAGATTTGGGCGAAGCCGAGTTCACCCGCGCCGCCCGCTTGGGCAATGCGTGGACGCTGCTCGGCAGTCTCGACCTCCCCCGGCCCGCCCACCGCAATGGCAAACCGGGGCGTGGCGAATTCTTCCGCGATACCTTCGACGCCGTATCTGCGACCCCGTGGCGCCGGGAGAATGGCCGACTCGTCGCGTTGCTGACCGATGGCGATTCGCGCGCCTTGAGATCGGAACCGCTCGCCGATAACCCGGCGATCCAGCTCCGGTTCCGCGATCGATCCGACGGGGAGACGGAACTCGCCGAAGTCGCCTTCCCGCCGATCTTCACTTTGATCGAGGCCAAGCGGTTCCTGCTCGCCGAACTCGATTCGCCGAAGTCGCAGTTCTTGGGCGTCCCCGAATGGACCGCGACGGCGGACGCCGTCCAATGCTCTTGGCCGGGCGAGGGGACCGCGTTCGAATTGAGTTCGGGTATCCGGGAGAGTTTGAACGACGGCTTCACGACGCGGTTCGAATTCGCCAACTCCGCCGGTTGGACGCGTGAATCGGCGGAGGCATGGTACGCCGAGCACTTCGGACACAGGGCGGGGACGAGAGCTGTTCGAGTGACGATGGGCCGGTGATGCTCGCTCCATTAGCCGGACGCGCCAGCTACAGACTCTGGAATAAGCACCACCGATCCATTCTTCGCCCCGGCGGAGCCGACTTACTTAGCCCAGGGTGGAACCCTGGGTATCGGGGTCAAATGATCCCTGCCCTGAAAGGGCCAGCTTCCGGTCCGCGAACCACGCCGGCCCTTACAGGGCGGAAGAAATGGGGACGGCTACCCAGGGCTTCCGCCCTGGGCTAAGTAAGTCGGCCCCGCCGGGGCGAAGAAAAGCCGCTGTAATTCAGTACCTGATTGTCAATAACAATGCATTCAGACCACCTTTACCCCCCCATCTTCTCCTCCGTCACCGCGCCGACCAGCCCGTCCAAATGCACCATCGAGTTCCACCACAGGGGGCGGAACTTCGGATGGTCGGTGACGATCCGCCGGGTCTTGCGCAGCGGGTCGAGAATCTCGTCGCGCCACCACAAATAGTAGTAGAGCAGGAACGAGCGCACGATGTCCGGGTCGGCGGTACCCCGGCCGACGCACTCGTTGACGAGGGCGAAGAAATCGAGGATGCGCGACGCCCGTTGGTAGACCTCATCCACCTTCGGATCGATGCCGCGGTGCGTCTCGGGGTTGGTCAGGTAATCGAGGAAGTGGTTCAGCGCCTCGGCCCGTTTGATCGGCGGGAGATTGCGCTGGCTCACCACGAAATGCTGCCAGCCGACGTTGCGGGCGATCCGCATTTCCTCGTTGTAATACTGCCCGCACAGATCGAGCGCGAACTTCTCCCGGCTCTGCCCGCTCGGAATGACGTAGAGCACGACCAGCGGAATCAGCACCGCGACGACCGGCCCGATTAGCGGGACGAACAGATCCCGGAGCAACTCGTATTGGTTCTTCCCCTCGGCGGCGAACAGTGCGGCGACCAGCAGCACGAGCACGAGGCAGACGATCCCCGCGAGGGCCGCCATCAGGGCGCGGGGGACGGGCGAGCCGAACATGGGGGGCTTTCGTAGGTCACGCTCCGCGTGACGGCGATCGGAGCCATAGAGCTTTACGACATTGACGGGTGGCGTCACGCAAAGCGTGACCTACAAATCGGCCCACGCTTGCGGCTGCAACCAGTACTCCGTCAACTCCGCTTCGGGGGTGCCCGGCTCGGCGCGCCAATCGTACTTGTAGCGCACCGTCGGCGGCAGGCTCATCAGAATACTCTCGATGCGGCCGTTCGTCTTCAACCCGAAGAGCGTACCGCGGTCGTAGATCAGGTTGAACTCGACGTAGCGACCGCGCCGGTACTCTTGGAACTCGCGTTCCCTGTCTGTGAATGGCGTATCTTTTCGGCGCTCGACAATCGGTAGATACGCATCGGGGAAAGAACCCGAGGCGGCGCGGACGAACTCGAACGCCTTTTCCAAGTCGCCGCCGTCGAAGTAGTCGAAGAAAATGCCGCCGACGCCGCGGGCTTCGTTGCGGTGCGGCAGGTGGAAGTAGTGGTCGCAATCGACCTTCATTTTGGCGTAGTCGGTCATCGGCTCGAATCGGTTTACGACCTCCTTCCACGATTTGTGGAAGTGGATCACATCCTCGCGGAACGGGTAGTAGGGCGTGAGGTCGGCCCCGCCGCCGAACCACGACTTCGACCCGTGTTCGAGGAAGCGGAAGTTGCCGTGGACCGT
>JAYTBD010000591.1:0-3757 GCA_043737155.1 Fimbriiglobus sp.
TGCTCGACGCCGAAGATGTTGGTCGTGTGGAACGTGTTGAAGAGCACGTTGAGGTAGCCGGAGTGCCGGGCTTCGATCAGGGCGATCGAGGCAGCCGCCGCCAGAACCGCGGGTTGCAGGATGACAGGGGCGGCGCCGGCGTAGGCGCCCGTGCCGGTGTTTTCGAGCGCCTGCGACACAGTGCCGAAGGTCACGAGGTTGGGTTGCAGGAGGTTTTTGAAGGTCGGCTTCGGCCGCGGCGTCCCGCCCAGGTTGGTGATGAGCGCGACCACGGCATCGACGTGGGCAATTTCATGCGCTTGGATCGACTGGAACAGGAACGCGTTCCAGTTCGGGTATAGGTTCGGCAGCGTGTCGTTGTTGGCGGCCATCGCTTTTTCGGAAAGCAAAGCGGCACCACCGACCGCGGCCGCTGCGGCCAAGCCCCCGCGGACGAAAGAGCGACGATCGTGGCCACCGTTCGCTTGCAAATTCTCAGTCATGGATCAAACTCCGGAAACGGGAAGGAGGAACGGGAAAAGAAGCACGCCCCATCACAACGACGGGGCGGACGAAATCCATCAACCGACGTAGATGCCGCCGGTGAAGGACGAATCGGCGGCGAAGAAGCTGGACAACTCGCGGCGCGGGCCGCTGATGAGCGAGACGCCATCGAAGTACTTGACGTGGGCAAAACCGCCGGGGCCGGCCCCGACGATCACATCGTCGAAACCATCCCGGTTGACGTCGCGGCCGGTCGTGTTCACGCCGCCGTTGAACCCCGCCTCGAATGCGAAATAGCTCGCGAGTTCGGCCGGGGCCGCGATCGTGCGACCGTTGAACACTTTGATGTGCGAGGTCGTTCCCACGCCCGAGCCGACGATCACATCCGTCCGACCGTCGCCGTTGATGTCGCCCGCTCCGACGCTGACGCCGCCGATGAACCCCGCGTCGAATGCGAAGAAGCTCGCGAGTTCTCCGGGGGAGCCCAAGACGAGCGAGAGTCCGCTGAACACTTTGACGTGCGATCCGCCGCCGAACCCGGCCCCGACGATCACATCGGCGAACCCGTCGCCGTTGACTTGCCCCGCCGCCACGTTCACACCGCTCACGAAGCCGTCGGCGAAGGCGAAGTAACTGGCGATCTCGACGGGGGCATTCGCGATGAGCGATCGCCCGTCGAAGACCTTGACATGCGGACCGGCCCCGGCGCCGGCACCGATGATCACATCGTCGAACCCGTCCCCGTTCACGTCGCCCGAGGCGACCGATACACCGCTGACGAAGCCGGCATCAAAGGCGAAGAAACTCGCGATTTGAGTTTGGTTGGACGCGGTCAGCGTCCGACCGTCGAACACTTGGATTCGCGGGCCGGGGCCGGGGCCGGCCCCGACGATGACGTCTTCGAAGCCGTCGCCATTCACGTCTCCGACGGCGACTCTGGCTTCACCGCTGAAAGTCCCTTCGAAGGCTCGGAACGAGAAGAGAGCCGCACCGCCGTTGGTGTTATAAACCGTGACCCGCGCGTCTTGGGTTGAACCGACGGCGAAGAAAGTATTCGGCACCGACGTGACGGCCGGGATCGTGAGGGTAGCAGTGGTCGCCGCCCCGAGGGTGGCCCCGCCGGTGGCGTTGCTGAGCGACAAGCTGAAGGACCGCGAGGGAGCGTTGGCGGGCGTGCCCGCTGGGAGGGCCACAAAGATCGTCCGCGAAGTTTCCCCGTTGGCGAAGCTGATCGTGCCGTTCGTCGGTACAAAATCGACACCGCCGACGGCGGTGCCGTCGACGGTGGCGAAATCGACCGTGACCGGGCCGGTGGCACCGCCCGTGCGCGTCACCGTAATCGCGACCGGTCCGCGGTTGGCCGGGAAGGTCGCGGCGGACGTCGAGAGAGACAGCGTCCCGGCCCCGGTGGTGGGCGGGGCGATGGCCAAGCCCCTCAGCGAGAAGCCGCCGCTGACTGTGCCGAGCGTTGTCGTCGTGCCGGTGCTCAGCGCGATACTGTAGATGACGCCCTCGTTCGAGGCGAATGCCAGATCGGTCATGGATTGAATGTCGAGGTTGGCGTTCGCGCCGAAGTCGACGAGAACGAAGCCGGGGCTGCGGAGCTCGGCGAGTGCGACCGCGGCACCGGTATTCGGGCTGGGGGGGCCGTCTGCCCCGCCAATACGAACAAGGATGTCGAGAGTCGTGTCAATGGCGTAGAGAGTCGTGGCGGTCGCCGGGATAGCCCCGGACGAATTGGTGTACGCGGCCGCGGCGACGTTGATAGTCGCGGGGACTGCGCCCACCGAGCCGAAGAACGCGACGTTTTCCCCGTTGGCGTCGTTGGGATCGTAGAAGATGTCGGTGTCCGGGGCACCGGCGCCGAGCGCCCCGGTCGCCGGAGAAAATCGCGTGCTGTTCCCGGCGGCGTCGATCACGCGGATCGCGTTCGGAACCGGGTTGAAATCGACGCCGAAAGCGGTGCCGGTCAGGTTGCTGACGGTGGCGACCGGGTTGACCGCGGTGGCCAAGCCAGTGGTGGCGTTGATGGTATAAATGCGGACGTTGCCGGCGCCGTCGCTGGCAACCCCGAAAAGGTTACCGCTCGAAGGCTGATAATCGATCCCGCCAATCACATCGGTGCCGAGCAAGCCCGTCACCGCGACGGGGGCTCCGATCAAAGTGCCCGGTGTGGCGCTGTCGAATGTGACCAAACTTCCGACCGAGGTAAGCCCCACGAGGGTCGCGGGAACCTCCCGTATTTCGAGGGCTTCGAGTCGCGGACGGATCCGCGGGGTGGATGATTTCCGACTCATGGAGAGAGGTCCTCGGGATGAAGAATTGAAACGCCGAAAGCGGGTTTCAAAGGGGTGGAAAACAAGCGTGGCCCAGCACGCTTAATGCGTAATTGGACGGATTGAAACCAATCGATTGAACCCGGCGAATTAATGCACCGCAAAGACAGCACAGTGTGGCAATAGTGACAGTACGCCGCGTTCGGCAGGACGGATTTCACGCGGTAAAGACAATTTCCCAAGCGACCCAGATTCGCACGGTTATGCAAACCGCGCGCCCCGTTGCGGGTGAGAGTTCAGAAATGATGAAATACAGATGGATACTGTTGTAGAAGCGTCGTCGATGATATGCGAGTGTTGCAAGTATAGGCAATTGGGTTCGCAATGTTGCGAACTTAGTTGCCGATAGAATTATAACCCGTCGGCGCGGGGCCGCGGTGTACGCTGGCGCTTCGGCCCCACATCGCTCTTCTCGCCGTTGGGTTTACCGCGACGACCCTTTCCCCCGCGGGATTTCTTCGCCTGCGGCGCCGCCACCTTCTCCCCCTTCAAACGGGCGATCTTGTCGCGCAACTCGGCCGCGCGCTCGAACTCCATCCCCGCCGCGGCCACCAGCATCTCCTTCTGCAATTCTTCGAGGAACTCCGCCGTGACGTAATCCTGCTCTTTGATCCCGGCCGCTTCTTGGACGAACTTTTGCGCTTGAACTTCGTCCTCGATCGAACCGAGGATGGCCGACTTTACGCTCACCGGAGTGATGCCGTGCAACTCGTTATAAGCGAGTTGCACCGTCCGCCGGCGGTTGGTTTCTCCGATGGCCCGCTCCATGGAATCGGTGACGCGGTCGCCGTACAAGATGACCTCGGCGTTCACGTGTCGCGCGGCCCGGCCCATCGTCTGAATGAGCGACTTGTCCGAGCGCAGGAAACCCTCTTTATCGGCGTCGACAATGGCTACGAGCGATACTTCCGGCAAATCGAGCCCTTCCCGCAATAAAT
>JAYTBD010000592.1:0-3745 GCA_043737155.1 Fimbriiglobus sp.
ATTTTTGAGTCGGGGGTGTCGAGCGCCGCCCAACCTTCGGGACGTGGGTCGTCGATTTTAGCCGCGTGGATCAAGACTTTGCCGCGGCGCGAAACGCCCCATGTCCGCACTTCGACGGTTTTGCGTCCGGCGACCAACAGCGCGGCCCAAGGTTGCTTCACGGAGAGGGCGTGCCAAACTTCGGGCATGTTCAGGTGCCGCCTGCAAAGTTCGGGTCGGGGCGGAACTGCCGGGGCGATGTCGAGAAGTTGACGGAATTCAGGGTCGGTGCGAAGTCCGCGCTTTTGCCAAACGTCGGGCGTGAGCTAAGAGATACGCAGGCGCAATCTTGCACCGCGGTACTCCCGCCCCCGTGCACGCCGATTTCGGAAGTCGTCCGCATGGCTATCAACCCCGCAGCGATGGGTCCCCTGCCCGATCAACTCAGCGGCTACCGCCTGATCGAACGGCTCGGGCGCGGCGGCTTCGGCGAAGTCTGGAAGGTCGAAGCGCCGGGCGGATTTCTCAAAGCGATGAAATTCGTCTTCGGCGACTTGGACGCCACCGAAGACGAAGGCCGCGCCGCCGAGCAGGAACTCAAAGCCCTGCACCGCGTCAAAACGATCCGCCACCCGTACATCCTGTCGCTCGAACGCTTCGACATCATCGACGGCCAACTCATTATCGTCATGGAGTTGGCCGACCGCAACCTCTGGGACCGCTTCCGCGAATGCCGGATGACGGGACTGCCGGGGATTCCGCGCGAGGAATTGCTGCGCTACATGCACGAGGCGGCCGAAGCCCTCGATTTGATGAACACGCATTATCAGATCCAGCACCTCGATATCAAACCGCAGAATTTGTTCCTCGTGTTCGACCACGTCAAGGTGGCCGACTTCGGCTTGGCGAAGGCGTTCGAAGGGGCGCGAGCCACGGTCACCGGCGGCGTGACGCCCGTGTATGCCGGCCCCGAAACCTTCGAGGGGTACGTCACCCGGTACAGCGATCAGTACAGTTTGGCAATCGTTTACCAAGAGTTGCTCACGGGCCAACGGCCCTTCAACGGGGCCAATACCAAGCAATTGCTGTTGCAGCACCTCCGGGAAGCCCCGGATGTTTCGCCGCTGCCGACCCACGATCGGCACATCATCGCCCGGGCGTTGAGCAAGATACCGCACGAGCGTTGGCCCACCTGCGCGGAGATGGTCAAACTGCTGCTGAACGCCCCCGCCACGGCCGAAGCGAATCGCGTCGACTACGGCGCACTGCCACTGCCCTCCGGCGATTCGCCGGTCTCACCCGACCGCGGTACGCCGCAGCCGATCTTCCGGGCCTCCGTGAACACGATGCCCGCGGGGGCGTTGCAAGAAGCCCGCGCCGCCGCCCAAATGATGCCGGCGAACATGCCGATGGAGCATGGGACCCCGAGCCCGCGACCGCAGGGGCGGGGTGGCTCGCGGAGCACCCTTCTGAATTTCCTGCCGGGGTTGGTGACGCCCAAGCTCGTGACGCCCCACGGCATCGCGGGGCCAGTCCCGATGCTGAAACAATCGAAGAGTTCCATCGTCGAGACGGGACTGATGAGCGAGTTGGGGATCGCCCCGCCGACCCGCGAAGGGGAAGGCGTGATCTTTCCCGCCATCGTCGTCGGACTCGGGCAAACCGGGCTTTCGGTGATCCGGCGGTTGAAGGAGTTCATGCGACTGCGGTTCGGTGGGGGCGAAACGATCCCGACGCTCCGATTTCTCTACTTGGATACCGACGGCGATGCGATCTCCGCGGCGGGGCACGGGAGCGATCCCCTGCATCACCACGAAATTCTGCATTTGAAGCTCAGCCGCCCCGGCCACTATCTCCAACGCGAAGGCTTGCCGCCTGTCGATCAATGGCTGCCGCCGGGCACGCTGTATCAACTCCCGAAGAATCCGGGCCCGACCGGCGGCGTCCGTGCTTTCGGGCGCTTGGCCCTCTGCGACCATTACCGTTCGGTGGCGGCCCGCTTCCGTCAAGTGATGGAAGCCCTGCTCAGCGACGATCTCATCGAGAAGACGGGGAAGCAGACCGGGTTGGGCTTTCGCTCCAACCAGACGCGGGCTTACGTCGTGGCGAACTTGGCCGGCGGCACCGGCGGAGGGACTTTCCTCGACATCGCCTACTTGTTGCGTTACGAACTGCGCCAGTTCGGTTACCGCAAACCGGAGATGACCGGGATCTTGATGGTTCCGCCGTCCGACAAATCGATGCCGCGCCAGGCGCTCGCCAACACGTTCGCGTCCCTCGCCGAATTGAACCACTACGCCGCCGGGCAGACGTACAAGACGCGGTTCGATCTCGCCGAAGCGCCGATCGTCGACAGCCAACCCCCGTTCGACCGGACGGCGATCCTCCAGTTGCCCAAGAAAATCCGGACGCGCGATCAATTGAAAGCCGCCGGCACCGCGGCGCGGGGTCTCTTCTTGGAACTATTCACGCCCGTGGGCCGGGTGGCCGACACCAACCGGTCGGCAGCCCCGCACGATCCCTACTCCGGCCCCGTCGTGCAACCGGTGGGCCTGTACCGGCTCAGTTGGCCGAGGCCCGAAATCCTCGCGGCGATCACAAAGCGGTTCGCCCTCCATTTGCTCCGGCGCTGGTCGGACAAGGAAACCACGCACCTCCGCGAGCCCATCACGGGCTGGCTGACGGATCAATGGGCGAAGTACCAACTGGCCCCGAAGACCTTGCTCGGCCGATTCGACGCCGCGGTGCGGGCCAGCCTCAGCGAGAAACCCGACGTCGTCTTCGCCGCCGTCGTGAACTCGCTGAAGGTCCGGACGCCCGGGGCCGGCAAACTCGATGCGATGGCGACCGTCGAAGTGCTGGATCAACTCATCAAGCTGGTGGGCAAGCCCGAGGCCGACCCGGGCAACACCGCGGGGTCGCTGAAAGCCACGATCGAAGCCGAAGCCAAAAAGGCGACGCTCGAGATCGAAGCCCACCTTTCCGAAATCGCGGTCTCCTTCATCGAACAGCCGCAGTACCGGTTGGCGGGGGCCGAGGAAGCGCTGAATCAAATCACGGGCCGTTTGAAGGAAGCCATCGAAATCTTGGAGGGGGATCATCGCCGCCTGACGCGGGAGGTGTCCGAATCCTATTCCCGGGTCTTCCCGCTCATCAGCGGCTTGAACGGGTCGGGCGGATTCAGCATGCTCGTCTCCCGCAAAAGTTCGATCACCGCCGACCTTCTGGAATCGCTGACGACTTACCCCCGCATGCAGTACCGCAGTTTGCTGATCGCCGCGGCGATCACCCTGTACCGGGGCTTGCTGGGCAACATCCCCGAATACTTGCGCGACGTCGGTTTCTGCCGGTCCCGATTGGAGAGCTTCGCGCAAACACTCGATTCGGAACGCACGGCCGATGCCAATGCGGAATCCGGCGCGTTCATCTTGCCGACCGGGTGCGCCGATCTCGATTCGGCCGCGGACCAGTTCATCGCGGCCATGCCGTCCGAAGAGATTTTGCAATTCGACTGCGGCTTGCAGGCCCAAGTCGAAACCAAGTACCACAAGTTGGTCAACATTTGCTTGAGCCCGGACCGGAGTTCCGAATTCCCGCCACTGCTGTCTTTGGCCGCCCGGACGTACCTCGATTTGCGACTCGAAAAAGCCAACCCTGCCGAAGCGCTGGCTCGCTACCGGGGCACCGGTCCCAATTGCGAAACCGTGCTGACCAAAATGTACGACGACGCGATGCCCACCCTGATCGGTCCCGGGACCAAGCCGCC
>JAYTBD010000593.1:0-3737 GCA_043737155.1 Fimbriiglobus sp.
AGGGCCTTGCGTGAGAAGCGCTGGGATTTCTTGGCCGAGCGACCGCGCTCGCACAAAGAAGAGGGATATCTGTTCGTCCACGGCTCCGCCCGCAATCCGCTGAACGAATACGTTTTTCCCGAAGACATCTACAACCAGCGGAAGATGGAGCGCATCTTCACGCTCGTGGATCGCTATTGTTTCCAAGGCCACACGCACGTTCCGGGGGTTTTCACCGAGACGCTGCAGTTCCTCAGCCCCGACGATGTCCAATTCGCCTACAAACTCGACGGCAAGAAAACCCTGTGCAACGTCGGCTCCGTCGGCCAGCCCCGCGACGGCAATTGGCGCGCCTGTTACGTCGTGCTCAAGGATGACACGATCAACTTCAAGCGCGTCGAGTACGACGTAGAAAAGACGATCAAGAAGATTTACGACATCCCCGATCTCGAAAACTTCCTCGGCGACCGCCTCCGCGAAGGACGGTAGTTCAACCGATTGTCCTTTCTCGTCCGGTTCCTTGTCTCCGCTTCGGAGGGATATTGAGCCGGGTTGCGTGAGCGCCCGGAGATCCAGTCGCAAAACTCCGGGCGCTTACGCAACCCGGCTCTCCGAAACGGGCGTAACTCCCGCCGACAAGCTCCCTCGAACAACCGCAGTCCATAGATCGATAGTCGGTCCATCACCAAGCCCATTCCATAAGTTGAATCAGCCTGCGCCGCGACCGCGTCGCGGCGGAGAATCGCCCCGATGAATCGCAGTTTGTTGATCCGCATCGCCACCTTCGCGGCGTTGGCCGTCGGATTGGGCGCCGGCTGGTGGTACATCGAGAAGACGTACTTTCCCAAGCCGCAAGTGTCGCCCCCGCCCGAAGCCGTTCAAACCGACAGCGTCCGCGCCTTAACTGGCGTCGCCGCCACCGTACGGGTACCAAAGGTCATCGAAACGCCGAAGCCGGCACCTCCGGTCACTCCGCCGATCGAAGCGAAGCCGAGTAACCCGAACCGGTTGATCGCTCTCGGCAACTCCGACTGCTACCAGCAAATTCTTCTCACGACCCGCGGCGGGGCCATCCAACAAGCGGTGTTGCCGAAGTTCGATGAATCGACCCGGGCCGGGCGCGATGCCAAGGACGAAGCGGGCAACAACCGCCGGTTGCACCTCCTCCCCGGCTTTCACGGTTTGAAAACGCCCGACGGCTCTCGCGCGTCGATCTGGGACGAGACCCATTACCCCGTGCTCAAGCCGGGATCGTTCTTCCCGACCGAGATGATATCCGAACCCTCGTACACACTCCTGCACTATCCGACGCTCGGCGACCCGCTCCGCAAGGGGGAAGAATCGGATACGCGCCCGTCGAACGAACTCGCCGAGCGACAGTGGAACGTCTTGGAAGAAGTACCTTCGAAAGACGGTTCCGACGCCCGGGTGGTGTTCGAAACCACGCTCGCCGCACCGTATTTGATCAAGATCCGCAAGACGTTCACCCTGTCGCCGAAAGAATACCACGTCGGGATGAAGCTCGAGTTCGAAGCCCTCCCCGGCCGGCCGACGGACAAAGATCGCGCCCGCTTCAAGTACCAGATCTGCGGGGCGCGCGGGCTGCCCATCGAAGGGGAGTGGTATACCTCGACCTACCGCAATTCGCTCATCGGCTGGGTGAACGCGGGCGGCACCGCCAAGCGGGACATTCAAGACTCGGCCGCGATCACCACCGGCTGGGGCGGGATCAAAATCGAGCCGCAGGGAAATACCTTCACCTACGCCGGGGTCGGAACGCAGTACTTCGCGAGCATCTTGGCGATCGACGACGCGATGCCCGACGACACCCGCAAGAACCTCTGGAGCTACGTCCGCCCGAGCCGGGAGCCGCTCCCATCGGACATCGCCGACAAGCCCGCCCTCGGGGACATCACGGTACGTGCCGTAGCCAACGCCATCGACCCGCAGGCCGACAAGCCGGTGACGCACAGTTATCTGATCTACAACGGTCCGATGAAGGTCCGATTGCTCAACCAACTCGGGGACGTACGCGGCGGCGAAGCGGCCGTCGATCCGGGCCTCGTGGATCGCTACCACGATAAACTGACGCTGAAAACGCTGGCCGATTACCACTCGCCGAACTTCTTCGGCCGACTCGCGAATTCGATCTGGTGGTCGGATATCGTCATCTGGATGACCAACCGGATGCACGGGATTCTCGGCTTCCTCCACGGTATCGTGCCGATTTGGGGCGTCGACATTCTGCTGCTGACCGTCATGGTGCGGATGCTCTTGTTCATTCCGAGCCGGAAACAGCAGCAGGTGATGGCCAAGACTCAAGAGAAGATGGCCGCGCTCAAACCGGAGATCGCCAAGCTCGAGGAGAAGTACAAAGGCGATTACCAGCGCTTCAATCAAGAGCGCACCAAGCTGATGGTGCAAAACGGCGTCAATCCCCTCTCGAGTATGAGCGGCTGCGTTCTCATGTTCGCCCAGTTGCCCGTGTTCATGGGCTTGTACTTCTGTTTGCAGGAGTCGATCTTCTTCCGGCTCGAATCCTTCCTGTGGATGCCGAACCTCGCCGCCCCGGACATGCTCGTCAAGTTCGGGGAAGGGGTTCCATTCCTCAGCGATTTCGCCAGCATCGGCGGCAGCGTTTACCTCGGGCCGTATTTGAACATCCTGCCGCTGATCGCGGTCGCCCTCATGTTTATTCATCAGAAGTTGACGATGCCGCCGGCGATGGACGAGCAGCAGGAGATGCAGCAGCGGATGATGAAGATCATGATGATCGTCATGGCCGTGTTTTTCTACAAGATGGCCGCGGGCATGTGTCTATACTTCATCGCCAGTACATCGTGGGGCCTCACGGAAAAATGGATCATCAAGCGGAAGAAGACCGACGGTGACACCGGCGTGATTCTGGGCGTGACCGAAGTCGATTCCCCGGCCGGACCGACGACCTCCGGGGCGAAAGTGACGCCGCCCGCAACGCCGCCGACCGGAGGGGGCTTCTTGGCCCGGATGCGTGCCAGGGTGGAAGAGATCCAACAGCAATCCGAAGCCCAGCGGCAAATTCGCAACGATCCAAAGGTTCCCCCGCCGAGCGCGAACGGGACGAAGTCGAACGGGAAGAAGAAGAAAAAGAAGAAGTAGCCCCGGCCGATAATCGGTGGTCGAGCGGGGATCTCGGAGATTTGCTCATGTCGTGGCTACGGGATGACCGATTTTAGAGAGGGCCGCGCTCCTTCGTTCGTCTATCCATTTCGGCAGCGGCACGGATTTCGCTTAGTGAACGGCGACGACCCGCTGGTCTGTGTCCAACGCAGTCCGACAACCCACGTTGTCCACACGGTTCTCGCAGACAATTTCGTGTGACTTAGGCGAGAAATTTTGGGCAAACCACGCTGAACGTGGGCATTTGCTGAAAACCCCGGACTAGAGTTGGGTACTTCCAGCAGTCGATTTCGCAGCACGATGGCAAGTCGAGTTCGAAAGGAGAACTCCCATGGCCCGCACCGATGCTTTGCAGAAGATCAGCAAAGTTCTCATACAGCGTCGCAACGAGCTCCACAAGCGCTTGACCCGCGACCTCCAGGATCTCGGCCACTCGATGGCCCACCCCACGGGGGATGTGGCCGATGCCGCGTTCGGCAACAGCGGCGATGAAATGACGTCCCAACTCGCCCAGTTGGAATCCAAGGAAGTCGCCCAAATCGAACTGGCGCTCCAGCGGATCAAGCAGGGCCGCTATGGGACTTGCGACGTCTGCTCCA
>JAYTBD010000594.1:0-3734 GCA_043737155.1 Fimbriiglobus sp.
CCCACGCGCTAACGCTTGTGGTTCCAGAAGAAATACGGGGGTGCCAAAATCTAGAGGCACACCCCCCCCTCCAACTCGGGCTTGTTTCTCTCTCGCATCCCCGGTACGCCCGCGTCCAACTCGGCGGAGGGGAAGCCCCGAGGAATTCACACGGGGGGATCGGCCATGCGCAGATTCATCGCGGCGGTAGTGCTGGGCGCGGGGTTGCTGTCGGGCGTCGGCTGCATGGGCCGGGCCGAGTACGTGCAGAAGAACAAGGACGGCGGCATCATCGCGCTGAAAGTCGACGCGGACGAGGCGGAGGCGCACAAGCTGATGGAGAAACACCTCGGCAGCAATTACGAGGTCGTGGAAAAGTACGATCCGAAGACCCGGAACCAGACCGGCTCCGATCTGCAACCGGGATCGAAACTCAACGTGTTCGCGCCGAAGGATGACGGCGTGATGCACATCGTCTACCGCAAGTCGGCCGACTCGAAATTCGGCGGGAAGACGCCGTCGGGCCTGCCGCCGGCGCCGAAAGACGGTGGGTTCATCCAAGTTAACCGGGATATCAACGGCGGGTCGCCAACCGAGTTCGGCTCGGTGACACCCCCCTCCCTAATCGACAACCGATAACGGACAAAAACGAGCCGCCGTCCCGACCCATCGGTCGGCGCGGCGGAACCCGATTCGCCCTTCACAATTTTCTCACGATTGTCCCATTCGTCTGTTGACACGCCCGACGCCTCCGATTAGCTTCATAAATACCTGTCTCGTCGGCCCTCAGTTCACACCGGGCGCCGATCGCAACAACGTCTCTCGTTCGGCAATCTCTCCGCCGGGCGCTCTCCATTTTCGTTCCATCGGGCAGTCGCCCGTGTTTCCTTTTCATTTCTGGGAGGGTTTGGGATGGTTCGTACATCGAGGTTCGGAATGCGGCCCCGACGATCGGCTTTCACGCTGATCGAGCTCTTGGTCGTCATCGCCATCATCGCGATTCTCATCGGTCTGCTTTT
Organism: Fimbriiglobus sp.; assembly: GCA_043737155.1. GTDB lineage: Bacteria > Planctomycetota > Planctomycetia > Gemmatales > Gemmataceae > JALHQU01. The sequence goes on from JAYTBD010000594.1 coordinate 999, forward strand.
GCCGGCGGTCCAAAAAGTCCGGGAAGCCGCGGCCCGCATGCAGTGTCAGAACAACATGAAGCAGCTCGGTCTGGCCACGCACAACATCCACGACAGCTTGAACGTCCTGCCCCCCGCGGCCAACCTGAACGGTTTATCCGGCCCGGCCAACCAGTCGCAGACTTTCAACGGCGGCTGGGGCAATCCGTTCTTCCACATCCTGGCTTACATCGAACAGGGCAACCTCTACCAGCGCTCGGTCGTGACCACGCCCTTCACGCACTTCAGCGCCACCTACAACTACAATATCGCCACCAACGCGACCGCCACGACCCAAGTCAAGACCTACCGCTGCCCGTCCGACCCCAGCGCGGGCGAAGGGACCATCACCAACCCGTCGGTGGGCATCGTGCAGCCGTTCGCGGTCGGCACGTACGCCTTCAATTTCCAAGTGTTCGGTGAGGGTAGTAGCAGGTTCCAGTACCACCAGCAAACGGACTACCCGGACGGGTTCAAAGGCAAAGCGAAGGTACCCGCCACATTCACCGACGGAACGAGCAACACGGTGTTGTACGCGGAGAAATACGCCCGCTGTTTGACCAGCAGCCAAGCCCCGATCTACGGACCCGGTACCGAGCGCGGCAACCTTTGGGCGTGGTGGCACACCGGCTACGTCTATTATCCCCGCTTCGGTTGGCAGACTTGGTGGAACACCGGGGCCGGCCCGGCTTCCCGCTTTCAAGTGAAACCGACGCCGTTCACCGGGGCGAATAGCAAGTGCGACGGAGCCCGCGCCTCGACCCCCCACGAAGCGATCAACGTCTGCCTCGGGGACGGCAGCGTCCGCACCTTTAGCAACGGTATGTCCGGTACCCTCTGGTGGGCCATGTGCACCCCCGGCGGCGGCGAAGTCGTCGAACTCCCATAACCCCCGAGAATCCACCATGCGAGATTTGTTGGGACGGGGTGCGCGCCGAGCCGTCGGTTCGCTGATCGGCTTCGCGGCGCTGGCGATCGTCGGTTGCGCCGAGCCGACCGGCACCGTGAGCGGGACCGTTATGCTCGGCAAAAACCCACTGCCGAGCGGTACGATCACATTCATGGGCGCGGGCGAGCCGCACAGCGCGGGCATCGTGAACGGGAAGTACGAGACTGCCGCAATGCCGCTCGGAACTTACAAGGTGATGATTCAAGTACGCGATCAGTCCCCGCCCGGTTTCGAGCCGCCGGCGGCCCAAGGAGGGACCATCGTCGGCGCCGGAATGGGACCCGCGGATGGGAACAGGCCGGCCCCTTCACCGGGGAGGGCGGCCGCGGTCAAGCCGACTATCGATCCAAAGTACAACGACGCCGAGACGTCGGGTTTGACCACGACGGTGAAAGCGGGCGCGAATACCTTCGACGCCGGCCTATGACGCGGCGCCGAGCCGCAAGCCGATCGGCAGCGAGTCCCCGAAGAGGCGAGATTGCTCGTCGCCTTCGGGGACTATCACTTCTTCGGTCATCCGCGCCCACGATTCGGGCACTTTCATCGACCGCAACAACTTCGACAACTCCTCTTGGTGCTCGTGGTGGATATCCACCCCGCGCAGCCCGCTGCGCCGGCCGAGCTGCGCGAGGCAGAACGCCCATGCGAGCCGGTCGTTCTCGTTCGTGGGGGTATAGTCGGCGAGGGCCGCCAGCCAACGCTCGGCGATATTCGGATGGACGATGGTGTTGAGCGGTCCGTAGAGTTGCACGCGCGCCCCGAGGCGCGTGAGGCTCCAGAAGACGTAGTTCGGCACCGGCCGGCGCTTCAACTGGGCGACGAGCACATCGCCGAGATTCTCTTTGATCTTCGCTTCCAATCGCTCCAAGCTCGCCGCGGCCCGCCACATTTCCGTCAGTTCGTTCGCCGAGGGCTTCATCGGCGCCTTCGCCTTCGACGGCAGTAGGATCAGCTTCAACCGCGCGAACAGGGCCTGTTGAAGGGCACCGTTCAACCCGCCCGCGACGCGGCGCCACATGATCCAATAATCGGCGCCGCCCTCGGGCACCACCAGTTTGTTGCCGCCGCTGATAGCTCCGCTGGCGGTCGCGGTGATCGTCTTCCACAGGGCTTCGGCGCGGTAGCGGTCCAGCGTGTCGCCGAAGCCGGGGCGGAGGACGAACCCCGCAAGGTTGTACCAGCGCGACAAATGCGCCGGCGTTTTCAACCGCTGCTCGGCCACGTCCATGAGCGGTTCCCACAGTCGCCGGCACAACCCCGTCGGCCAATCGCCGCGGTTCGATTCGAGCGCCGTTTCGAGTTGCTTAGTCAGCTCCTGCGGCGTCGGAGTGTCGGTCGTGTACGCCGCCTTGACCCGCTCCGCTGCGGCTTGAACCTTCTCTTCGGGGAACACATCGACGAATGCGACGGGCAAATCGTCGGGCGATTTCGCCGCGGCGGTGTCGCGGGTGTTGAATTCGAGCTTCCAGCGGTTCCCTTCGCGGGACACGCAGGAGAGTTCGAGCGTGCCGATTTCCGTCGACCGCGCCGCCAGCGTCACGGGGATACGCTTGGCTCCGGCGCGTTTGCCGCCGCGCAAGATCGTGTGCAGCGGAGGGAGCTGGAGCAGTTGATCGGGCCGGAGGTTCAACACGTCGCCGGGCCGATCGTCCGGCCGGGCGGTACTGGTGAAGAGCGGGAAGAGCACCGGCTCGCCGAGCGCGAGTTCGAGTTCCGGCTCGGGGATGGCGATCTCGTCGCCTTCCTGCATCCGCCGGGGAACGACGCAC
>JAYTBD010000595.1:0-3723 GCA_043737155.1 Fimbriiglobus sp.
GCAGTAGAAGAACGACGTTTTGTCGCTCCCGGCCGTCGCGGCGTTGTACGGGACGTACGGCCCTTTGTACTTGGCCGAGTTGGTGTCGTTGAACGTCGACCACTGGTTGACGACGATGGGCGGATAGGCCCCGGTGGCATCGTGCGCGCTGTGGAGTGCGATGCCGATTTGCTTCAGGTTGTTCGACGATTGCATCCGGGCCGCCGCTTCGCGAACCTTCTGCACGGCGGGCAACAACAGCCCGATGAGAATGGCGATGATCGCGATCACCACCAAGAGTTAGATCAGCGTGAAGGCGCGCCGATCCGAACGGAGAAGAGCGGGACGCATGGAATGAGTCTCCGAGCCCAACGGAAAAGAAAAAATGGAACGCTCCGGACGACCGTGAACAGCACGATGGAATGGGTCGTATGGAATCGCCTAGAAATGGCCCGGCGGTGACGGGTTGGGAGAGTCAAGCCTCACCATTTCTTCATATAACCCTAACCGAATACAATGGGCCAAGCAAGGGATATGAGAAAAAAAAGTGAAGCCGTGTTCGAAGCCCGGTGGCGAATCCGGGGAAGTGGAAATTCTTTGTGAGCAATCACAAGATATACTTGCTCAAGTCGTCCTTCTTGATGATCGCGCCGATCTTCTCGCGGACGATCTTCCCGTCCACGAGCACCTTCTTCTCCGCCAAGTCCGGCCCTTCGAAACTGATGTCCTCGACGACCCGCTCCAAGATCGTGTGCAGCCGGCGCGCGCCGATATTCTGCGTCGTGCGATTCAATTCGAAGGCCACATCGGCCAGCGCTTCGGTGCCGTCTTGCGTGAAGCTCAAGTCGATCCCCTCGGTGCGGAGCAGTTCGGAATACTGCTTCGTGAGTGCGTGCTGCGGTTCGGTCAGAATCCGCAGGAAGTCGTCGCGGCTCAGATCGGTCAACTCCACGCGGATCGGGAAGCGCCCCTGCAACTCGGGCATGAGGTCGCTCGGCTTCGACGTGTGAAACGCCCCGGCCGCGATGAACAAAACGTGGTCGGTCTTCACCGGGCCGTGTTTCGTGTTCACCGTCGTCCCCTCGACGATGGGCAATAGGTCGCGCTGCACCCCCTGCCGGGAGATGTCCGGCCCGCTGCTCGATTGCGGCCCGCAGACTTTGTCGATCTCGTCGAGGAAGATCATCCCGTGGTTCTCGACGAGTTCGATGGCCTGCTCGGATACGGCCGCGCGGTCGATGAGCGCTTCGGTCTCCTGTTCCAAAATCACCCGGCGGGCGTCCTTGAGGGGGAGCTGGCGCGGGGCGTTCGACTTCGGCAGAAACTTGTCGAACATGCCCTGCAAGTCGACGTCCATATTCTCCATGCCCATGTTGGAGAAAACCTGCACCGGCGAAGCTTTCTGCTCGACCGTCAATTCGACGACGCGGTCTTCGAGTTCGCCGTTGGCGAGCATCTCGCGGAACTTGTCGCGCGTCCGCTGGCGCTTCTCGGCCTCTTCCTTTTCGCCGTCCGGTTCCCACGGGCTCGTCTTCGGCGGCGGCAAGAGCAGATCGAGCAACCGCTCCGTCATGCGCTCCTCGGCTTTGGCGAGGATGGCCTCCTTTTGCCGGCGCTTGACCAGTCCGATAGCCACTTCGACGAGGTCGCGCACCATGCTTTCGACATCGCGGCCGACGTAGCCGACTTCGGTGAACTTGGTCGCCTCGACTTTGATGAACGGCGCTTGCACGAGGTCGGCCAGCCGGCGCGCGATCTCGGTTTTGCCGACGCCCGTCGGCCCGATGAGGATGATGTTCTTGGGCGTGATGGCCTTGCGCAGCTCCGCGGGGAGCTGCTGCCGGCGCCAGCGGTTGCGGATGGCCACGGCCACCGCCTTCTTGGCGGCGTGCTGCCCGACGATGTGCTTGTCGAGCGCGGCGACGATTTGCCGGGGGGTGAGGGATTCGGTCATCCGGGGGTGTCCGTCGGGGTCGGTGGGGAACCGGGGTCGGGCCGATCCGGCAGGAGTCGGACGGCGAACGTCACGCCGGCGAGGGCGACCACCATGCTGCAGCCCAGCCAAGTCGCAGCGGATTCGTGATCGGTGAACAGCGCGGCGGTGACCACGGCCAAGCCGGCGAGCGTGACGGCGGTGGCGATCCATTGACCGCGGGATTGGAGTTTGCGGGAAGTGGTCAAGTCTTCCACGGCGGCTTTGAGAGCGGTCGTTTCCGTCCTGTGGGTATGCTTGATGTGTTCCCGATCCAACTTCCGGTCGTTGGCTTGCTGTTTGATCAGTTCTTGGATGTAGAAATCCTGAGCCTTCAAATTGTGTTCGATGACTTTGCGGGCTAAGTCGGGCGCGATCGCGTCGTACGTCTTGACATACTCCGGCGGTACGAGGACCGATTCCCTGATCTCGGTCCGAAGTCCAGCCTTTGGCAAATCCGACAATTCGGCGGGTTTGGCGTCTGATCCCAATCGCTCGGACTTCGTCGGTTCAGGCAAACCCATGTTCCGACCTCACAAATTTCCGGGGGCAGATTTGAACGAGAAGGGTTTGGATCGGAGGAGCTGTTTCATCCGGTAAAAACGGAGCACCACGGCGAAGGGGTTTCCGTCGACCGAGCTTGTCGAAGTCGGTATCCGAGTGTCCCCTTCCGCCAATCGTTGGGCTTCGGCCTCACCGCGGCGGGCGAGTTCAAGCAATAAATCGGGTTTCGTTTCGGCGGCGGGCACAGCGGGTGGACGACAGCGCCGCAGCAGCGCCCGATGGTAGGCGTCCACGGCGGCTCGGGTCTGTTCGACAGTGGGCACCGGCCCCGAATCGATGACCAAGATGGACCCGACCCCTTCGAAGAAGCTGCGCAGTTTGGATTTCGCCATGCCCGTCTCCCCGTGATTCAAATCATTTTACGCGTACTAGCCAATCTCCACCACCTCGATCTGCTTGTTCGTGTAGATGCAGACTTCCCCCGCGATTTCTAAACTCGCCCGGACGATCTCGCCCGGCTTCATCGGCGTGTGCTTCATCAGCGCCCGCGCGGCCGACAGCGCGAACGGACCGCCCGAACCGATGGCGAGTACCCCGTCGGTCGGCTGGATCACATCGCCGGTGCCGCTGAGCAGCAGCAGATGCTCCTTGTCCATGACGATCAGCATCGCCTCCAAGCGGCGGAGCATGCGGTCGGTGCGCCAGTCTTTCGCCAACTCCGCCGCGGCGCGGGGCACCGACCCTTGGTGATCGCGCAATTTCGATTCGAAGCGCTCGAGCAGGGCGAAGGCGTCGGCCGCGGCCCCGGCGAACCCGGTCACGACTTTGCCATCGTACAGCGCGCGGATCTTCCGCGCGTCGCTCTTCATGACGATGTTGCCGAGGGTCACTTGGCCGTCGCCGCCGATGGCGCCACCGGTCGGGGTTTGCACCGCGAGGATCGTCGTCGAACGGATGCGCTTCATCCAAATACTCCGGGGCACCGGGCGAATAGCCCCGGGACCGTTTATCATAGACCCCGGGCGATTTTGGCAGCGCCCGTCCGGATATCGGCTAGAATAGAGACATGGACACGATCACCGGTTCGATCCGCAATTCCCCAACCGTCGGAGAGGCATTCGAGATGCGTACGATCATGCGTTTTTCGTGGCTGGCCCTACTGGTTGTAGGCCTGTCCGCACCCGCGGCCTTGGCGGGCAAAGCGTCGGAATCCGCCAAGCCGCAAGACGGGTCGATGACGGTCGAAGATAAAGCCGGCGTTTTCACCG
>JAYTBD010000596.1:0-3722 GCA_043737155.1 Fimbriiglobus sp.
GAGAAAGCGAAAAGAAATGCGACCGTGGCCGCTTCCAGCCATTGGCCGATGGACCCAGCCCCGATCACAGCGATCACCATCAGCAGGTTCATGTCGGGACGAAGGCGTTTGAGCGCGATCCACGCTTTCGGAAGTACGGTCCAGACTCCGGCGAGGATGCCGAGCACGTAAAAGGGAATAACTGAAAGCAGAGGGCCGGCGGTGGTCTCTTCCAGCAAGGCGGTGCGGAAATCGGTGAAGATAACGTGGAGGCCCGCACCCAAGAGCATCGACACGCCGCTGACGACGGTGAGAATGGTCCGGCGGTTGCGGTCCCAATACCCGTCGTCGGCGAGGGCGGATTTTTCATCCCGCCACGGTTCGGCGTGCATCCCGGTGCGGGCGACAGCATCTTCGATTTCTTTGGACGACATGGACGCGACGGTCATTTTCGCGTTGAGCACGTCGAATGCGAGATTCTCATCGCCGACGATGGGACCGAGTTCCCGCTTTAGAACGGCGATTTCTTCGGCGCAATCCAATCCGCGGACGCGGTACACGAGGTGGAGTACCGGCTTGGCCATGGTCGATCCCCGCGCGAGTTCCAATTCGAAAGGCCCAGCCGGCGAAGATCTCACCGGCTCTTTCGCGCCAATACTACTTCTGCTTGAACTCGCCGGTGTACGGTTTGGTGCCGACCTTACCGCTGATGACGCCGACGAGTTTCTTCTCCGACTTGAAGGCATCGTGCTTACCCACGAACACCGACGACTTGCCTGCCGGATCGTCCTTCGCCGGCTTCGCTTCCAACTTCAGCGTCGTCGCCGGCTCGGTGGTTTTGAGCGAGAGCAGGATCGTCTTCGCGTCGATCGGCTTCGTCTTCCCTTTCTTCAACTCGTCGTGGTCGCCGCTGTAAACGTAGACCATCACGTAGCCGGTCTTGGCGTCGGCGACGACTTCCAAGTGGTACTCCTCTTCGCCCCACTCCGCGACCGGCCCTTTGTGCGGACCGACTTCGTCGGCGCGGCCGACCGTGCCGAATGCAAGTGCGAACACCGCCGCCAGACCCAACGAGAACATCGTGCGCATCGTCCTACCTCCGGGTGAAAAACATCGTCCTCACGGCCCGGTCGGGGCCGTGCTTCCTCGACCCGCCGCAACGCGCAGCGGGATGGCTTCGTGGGCCGCGGGCGGATCGTCCAGCCCGTCGGCGGTTTCGTCGGCCCGTGCCAGCGCGATCGCGGAGTTACCGCTGAAGCGCAGGAACAAGCCGGGGTGTATGAGGTATTCGCAGAAGGTCGAAGTGATCAGCCCGCCGAGAATGACGGTCGCCACCGGGTAGAGGATTTCTCGCCCCGGCTCTTGGCCGACTACGACGAGCGGGATCAGCGCGATGCCGGCGGTCAGGGCCGTCATCAGCACCGGTGACAGGCGTTCGAGGCTGCCGCGGAGCACCATCTTATCGTCGAACGCTGCGCCTTCGTGCTTCATCAGATGGATGTAGTGCGTCACGAGCAAGATGCCGTTGCGCGCCGCGATTCCGCCCAGCGAGATGAACCCGACGAGGCTGGCCACCGTGAGCGTTTGCCCGCTGAGGAGCAGGGCCAACACCCCGCCGATGAACGCCGTCGGCACGGCGATGAGAATCTGCGCGACGATCTTGCCGGACGGGAAGAGCATGTACAGCACGAAGAACATGCCGACGATCGAGAGCGCCGCCAGGATGGTGATGAGCCGGGTGGCGCGCTGCTGGCTCTCGAACTGGCCGCCGTATTCGACGAAGTAACCCTCGGGCTTGGTGACCTTGGTGTCGATCGCAACCTTGATGTCGGTGACGACGCTTTTCAAATCGCGGTCGAGGGCGTTGCAGCGGATGACGATCCGCCGGCGGACGTTGTCGCGCTTCACTTGGTTCGCCCCCGAGTCGCCGCCCGTCGTCGGCGTAATGTCGGCCAAGTCTTTGAGTCGGACTTGCTCGCGGCCGCCGGGCAGATCGATTCGCAGTTCGCCGAGATTGGCGATGTCGGTGCGGTGCGGCTCCTCCAAGCGAACCAGCAAGTCGAAACGGCGCTGCCCCTCCACCACTTGGGAGACAACCTCGCCGTTGAGCGACACTTGGACGAAGTTGCCGACGTAGGCGCGATCCACGCCGTAGAAAGCCAGCGCTTCGGGGTTGAGTTTGATGTGGACTTCATCCACTTTGCGGATCGGTTCGACCGCGAGCGAGCTGACCCCTTTGATCCCGGAGATGGCGTTCTTGATCTCGTTGGCGACCTTTTCCAAAGTGTCCAAGTCGTCCCCGTAGAGCTTGATGGCGATCTGCGCCGTGCTGCCCGAGATCATGTGGCTGATGAGGTGGGCGAGCGGTTGCTCGACCTCCACATCCACACCGGGAACTTCTTCCTTCACCTCGGTTTGTAGCTTCGCGATGACTTCCTTGCGCGACTTCCCGCTGTCGGGATTGATGACCACCAAGAACTCGGTTGCGTTCGGCGGTTCGGCGTGTTCGTCCAACTCCGCGCGTCCCGTCTTGCGGAGGAATGCGAGCACTTCCCCGTTCGGATTCTCGGGCGACTTCTGCAGCGAGCGCAGCTTCACATCCACGAGTTCGGAGGCTTGGTTCGAGGCTTCCAGCGACGACCCGGACGGCAATGTGACGTTCACCTGCACGGTGCCTTCATCGAAGGCGGGCAAGAAGTCGGCGCCGATCGTGTACATCCGCCAGCCGCAGTAGGCGACGAGGAGCCACGTGCAGAACTGGATGATGAGTTGCCGACGGATGCTGAAGCGGATGACGAACGCCGCGGCCCATTTCAACGCCCGCAGCAAGAACCCGTCCCCGCCGCGATGGGAGGATGTCGAGCGGCCGAGCAAGTAGTACGACAGGACCGGCGTGACGCAGAGTGACACCAGCAGCGATGCGAGAATCGAGGTGATGTAAGCGATGCCGAGCGGGGCGAACAGGCGGCCTTCGATCCCGGACAACGCGAAGAGCGGGAGGAATACCAAGATCACGAGCGCCGTGCCGAACACGATGGCGGAGCGGATCTCCACGCTGGCCAGATAAATGACGCGGATCGCCGGCAGCGGCGCCGGCGATCGGCTGTTCTCCCCGAGACGTCGGTAGATGTTCTCGACGTCCACGATGGCGTCGTCGACGAGTTCGCCCATGGCCACGGCGATGCCGCCGAGCGTCATGATGTTGACCGATAATTCGACGCCGGTGATCAGGCCGACCAACTTGAAGACCAGCACCGTCACGGCCAGCGACAGCGGAATGGCCGTGAGTGATATGAACGTCGTGCGGACGTTGAGCAGGAACAGGAACAGCACGATCAGCACGAGCAGCGCCCCGATGACGAGCGCTTCGCCGACGTTGTACACGCCGCGGTCGATGAAGTCCCGGAGTTGGTACAGATCGGTTTCGACGATCACGTCGGGCGGGAGCGAGGCTTCCGAATCGCGGAGGGCCTCGTTCACGGCGTCGGTGAGCGCCCGGGTGTCGACGTTCGGTTGTTTGTAAATCGTCAGCGCGACCGCGGGGTAACCGTTGACGCTCGAATCGCCGCGCTTGATCTGCGCCCCTTCGACCACTTGGGCCACATCTTTCAATAGGATCGCACGGCCGGGCGGCTTGCCAAGCTCCTGCTTATCCGGCGGCTTGACGGTGATGAGTTGGAGATCGGCGATGACCTGTTTGGAATCCGGTCCCAGCCGGCCGATCACGCGGATCGGCATTTCGG
>JAYTBD010000597.1:0-3714 GCA_043737155.1 Fimbriiglobus sp.
AATGTGTCCGGGAAAATAAGCGGCAGGGTCGCACTCGCCGCGGTCGGCGCCCACGTCTTCGGTTCCAGCACCGCAACGCCGTTCGCACCCCCGCCAGACGTGTGTTCGTAGGTCGCCACGTCGATCTCGAGCCGGCCGGCGTGGGTTTGTTCCTCGGCGAGGAACTCGGGAGGTAGTTCTTCATTCAACAAATCCGCGAGCCGGGTCGCCCAGTTGGAATGGAACGATTCCCAACTGTGCTGTCGGCTGATCGGCGGTCGGAAATGGTCGAGCAATGGCACCGCGTCTCCCCGATCTACTTCCCAACTTCGAACTTCATGTGGCAGTTCTTGTACTTCTTCCCGCTGCCGCAGGGGCAGGTGTCGTTGCGGCCGACCTTCGCCCCGACGTTGCGGATCGTCTCGATCTTCTTTGGTTCGGCCGTGCCGGTGTTCGTCGATTGCTGGCTCTCTTGCTCCACGGCCGCTTGGGCGGCGCGCGACTGCATCGCCGATTGGGCCGACTGCGCTTGCGCCTGCCGGGAGATTTGCCCGGCCCACATGGCCGCTTCGACCTGATCGTCGGCGACATCTTCCATGCGGAAGACCGACTCCGACACGCGGTCGCGGACGCCGACCCACATGTCGTCGAACTGGCGCATCCCCTCGCGCTTGTAGACGATCTTCGGATCCTCTTGGCCGTAGCTGGCGAGGCCCACGACGCTGCGGAGGTGGTCCATCGTCAGCAGATGGGCCTTCCACGACGAATCGAGTTGCTCGAGCACGAGGCTGCGTTCGGTCTGGTGCATTTCGGGGCGATACTTTTCGTCGTAAGCGTTGAGCACGCGGTCGATGACACCCGGTGCCGCGATGCCGGTGATCTTCTCGGGAGCGAGTTCCAACTTCAATTCCGTCCGGCACCACTCGACCAATTCGCGGGCGTCGTCGGCTTCGGACGTCTTCGTACCGCGCAGGGCGTCGTGGATCTTCTCTTCGATCACGAGGTAATCGGCGGACGGGAGCAGGGAGCTACTCGTGGTCGCTAGCAGTTCCTTGATCTTGGCCCGGGGTTCGGTGCGCACGATTTCTTCGGAGATGCCCGTGGAACCGGCGAAGCGGGTGATGGACCAACGGAAAAGGGCTTCGCGGTCGGGCCGGCGATCCGGCCGCATTTTCTCGGGGAGATACGCGGCCAAGCCGACTTGCACCGGGAACTCGGCGTCCTTGGCGCGGTAGTTCTCACGCACCTTCCGCTTCAAGATGTTGAGGATGTCGGCCGGTTCCCGATCGGCGAGTTCGTCGAGTGCGACGCGCAGGCTGAACTTCTGCCGCGCCCAGTCGGCGAGCGATTCGGGGCCGTAGTTGCGGTCGAGGAAACGCCGGCCCGCGGTGAGGTTGACCACGGCGATCGAACGTTCGGCATCGGCGATGAGCCGCTCGGCCATTTCCTGCCGGGGGATCGCTTTCAACTCCGCGTCGGTGTGTTGCAAGCCGTAGCGGGTGGAAATGGCGCGGGTGAACTCGATCCACTTCCATTCCTTCGGGTCTTCCTCCGGGTTGAGGCTCTCGTCCATCGCTTCGCCGATAAATGTCGGGGCGTACTGCGACGCACGCTCTTGGGCCACCAGCACCGCTTCGTCGTAGTTCGCACCGCGGAAATCGACGGCGGTGAATTCGACGCCGAGTTCGCCGCCCGCGTATTGTGCGAAGGTCGCGGCGCCGTATTTCTCGTCGCTGTAGCGATCCACAGCACTTTCGATCTGCTCGTCGATCATTTCCAAAATCAACCGGCGCGGGTTCTCGCCGTCGAGCACGCCTTGGCGCGAGCCGTAGGTGCGTTTGCGCTGGAAGTCCATCACCTCGTCGTATTCGAGGAGGTTCTTGCGCTGCTCGAAGTGGTATTCTTCGACGCGGCGCTGGGCCTTCTCGATCTGCTTGGACAGCAGCCCGGATTCGAGCGCTTCGCCGTCCTTCATGCCGATCCACGAGCTGTTCATCAACCGGCGCAAACGCTCGCCGCCGAAGACGCGCATCAGTCCATCTTCGAGGCTCAAAAAGAAGCGACTGCTCCCGGGGTCGCCTTGGCGACCGGCGCGACCGCGGAGTTGGTTGTCGATCCGCCGGCTTTCGTGGCGCTCGGTGCCGACGATGTGCAGCCCGCCCATCTCGGCGACTTTGCGGCCCTCCGCTTTCATCTGCTCTTTGGCCTCGATCTCGGCGATGGTCTTCATCCAGATGTCGTTGGGCACTTCGAGCCGCGTCGGGAACATCGCCCGGCTGTCGGCGTCCTTCACCTGCTTCAGTCGCGCCCACGCCAGCGTTTCGGCGTTGCCGCCGAGGATGATATCGGTGCCGCGCCCGGCCATGTTCGTCGAAATGGTCACGGCTTGGAGGCGACCGGCTTGCGCGACGATCTCGGCTTCGCGGGCCACGTTTTCGGGCTTGGCGTTGAGCAGTTCGTGCTTCACCCCGCGACGCTTGAGCATCACCGACAGCATTTCGCTCTTGGCCACGTCGGTCGTGCCGATGAGGATCGGCCGGCCGGTCTTGTGAACCGTGGCGATCTCATCGACGACCGAGGTCCACTTCTCCTTCTCGGACTTGTACACGAGGTCCGGCGAGTTGATGCGCAGCATCGGCATGTTCGTCGGGATGGCCACCACGTCGAGCTTGTAGATCTTCCAAAACTCGTTGGCCTCGGTCATGGCCGTGCCGGTCATCCCGGACAGCTTCTTGTAGAGGCGGAAGAAGTTCTGCAACGTCACCGTGGCCAGCGTCTGCGTTTCCTGCTTGATCTGCACGCCCTGCTTGCGGTGCTTGGCTTCGACGCTCTGGTGCAGGCCGTCGCTCCACTGCCGGCCGAACATGGCCCGCCCGGTGAAGGTGTCGATGATGATGATGCCGAGCTGGTTGTTCTCGCGCGGGTCGGGCGCGATCATGTAGTCGCGGTCGATCTGATACATGTGGTGCGCCCGCAACGAATTGTCGATGAGGTGCGGCCACTCCATATTCCCGGCCGTGTAGAAGCTCTCGACGCCGGCGAGCCGCTCGGCTTCGCGGACGCCCAAATCGGTCAGGTGGCAGGTCTTCTCTTTCTCTTTGATCTCGAAGTAGATCCCCTTCGGCGGCGGGTTCTGCGGATCGATCTGCGCCGGGTCGATGGGCACGAGCACCGGCAGGTCGTCCCCTTCCAAGCCCATCAGTTTCATCTTGCCGTCGGCGCTCAACTGCTGGCGCGCCTTGCGTTCGAGTTCCGTGAGCTTGCGCGAGATTTCGTCGGTGCGCTCGTACTGGCGGATGTCGGTGAACGCCGGCCCGGAGATAATCAGCGGAGTCCGCGCTTCGTCGATGAGGATGTTGTCGACTTCGTCGATGATCGCATAGTTCAGCGGGATTCGTTGGACCTGTCGCTGCCAAGGCTGGTATTTGAGGTCGTCGAAGCGGGCCGGCTTCATGTTGTCGCGGAGGTAGTCGAAGCCGAACTCGCTGCTGGTGCCGTAGGTGATGTCGCACTCGTAGGCGTGGCGTTTGTCATCCCCTTCTTGGTCGCTCTGAATGTAGGCGGCGCTGACGCCGAGGGCGTTGTAGATCGGCAGCATCCACTCGCAGTCGCGGCGGGCGAGGTAATCGTTGACCGTGATAACGTGGACGCCTTCGCCGGTGAGGGCGTTCAGATACGCCGCGAGGGTGGCGACGAGGGTTTTGCCTTCGCCCGTCACCATTTCCGAGATGTTGC
>JAYTBD010000598.1:0-3692 GCA_043737155.1 Fimbriiglobus sp.
GCGGTCGTCTGCGCCAAGCCCTCGCCGCGGGCGTCGCCGAAGATCGGCTCACGCTGGGTGCCGAATACTTGCTCTGGTTCAACAAGTCGCAGAAGGCGCCGACGCTCTTTACCACGAGCAGCCCGCAGTTCAGCGGCATCATCGGCCGAGGCGATACGCGCACCCTGTTCGGCGAAGACAACCTCGGCAACAACCGCCAGAGCGGCGGTCGCTTCAGCGCGTCGTATTTGTTCCCGAACCGGAACTGGGGCCTCGCGGGGAACGTCTTTTTCCTCAGCACGAGTTCCGAAACCTACGACCTGTCGTCCGATACCGATCCGCTGCTCGCCCGGCCGTTCACGAACATCAACACGGGCCAGCAGTTCTCGGAAAGAACGACGATCCCCGGCGCTTTCACCGGCGGCGCCAGGATCGAAACCGACACGAGCATTTGGGGCGCCGAGATCAACGCCAAGCGGGCGCTGCTCTGCGGGCCGAACCCGTGCTCGCGGCTCGATCTGCTCGTGGGCTTCAAAAACCTGAACATATCCGAATCGCTGAATATCACGGAATCCTTCGTCCGAACGCCGGGGGCGCCCGGGCCCATCAGCGTGGTGAATCCTCTGGCCGGGACCATCTCGGACCGCTTCCGCACCGAGAACCACTTCTACGGGGCCAACCTCGGCCTCCAGGGCGAAATCCAGCGCGGCCGCTGGTACGCCCAAGGCAAAGCGTCGGTCGCCTTCGGCCGCGTTTACCAGACGGTCATCATCGACGGCAGCCAGACGATCCTCACCGACACCGGGATCACCCGTGCCGAAGGCGGCCTGCTGGCCCTGCCGGGCGCGAACATCGGCACTTACAACCAGTCGCGTTTCGGAGTGGTGCCGGAGGCGGGGCTGACCATCGGGGTGAACCTGACCCCGCACTTGCGGGTCGGCGTCGGCTACAACATCCTGTACGTGAATTCGATCGTCCGGCCGGCCGGCCAGATCGACACAGGCTTGGACGTGACCCGCATCCCGAACTTCCCGCTCGACCCGTCCCCGGCCCGCTCCTCGATCGTCCGTCCGACGGCCCTCCCCCTCCGCGACACCGACTTCTTCACGCAGGGGCTGACCTTCCAACTGCAGTGGACTTGGTAGGTATTGATTTGAAGTGAGCGGCCGGGCGTTTGGCCCCGCCATTATTTCTTTGGAACTGGCTTGACGGCCTTCATCGCTTTGAGTGCGTCCACGCAGCCGGCGACCTCCCACCACGCGTCCTCCCGCTTCTTGGCGAGCTTGTGCGCGAGTTTGTAGGCCGTGGGCTGCGGCTTGTCGCCGAACTCGATCCAGTAGCGGTCGGTGTTGCCGGGTTTGCTGCCCCAGCCGAAGGCGAAGGCCTGCTTCGTCTCGGGGCAATCGACGATGCCGATGAGCGGGCGGGCCGGGTCGGACCAGACCTCGGTGATCTTCAACCCGGCCTTGCCCTCGAGGGCGCATTTGTAGAGGACGCCGGACGCGGTCACGAGGTAATAATGGTCGCCGACGCGGTAGGCGTGGAAGTGGTTGCGGAAGCCGGCGGGGAGCTTGCCAGTGCGGAGGGCGCGCGGGGGGACGAACTTGGGCGGCTTGTCCCGTCCGGGCACGGGCTCGACGCTGACGGAGAGGGTATCGTCGAGCGCGCTGAACAGGAGCAGGCTCTTGTCGTCGATCGGCAGCATGTCGAAGCGGACGATGGACATGTAGGCGTCTATCACCATCCCGATATATTCGTCTTTCTCCCAGTAGAAGTAACGCGGATCCTCTTGGACGCGCAAGCGGACGGCCGGTTCCAAGGCGGGCCAAGGGCGGTCTTCCGGGAAATAGAGTTTGATTGGGAAGATGTAGTGGACGATCGGCCACATGTGGTCCTGTTTGGCGTACTCGGGATATTTGGCTTTGAAGAGAGCATTGCCGAGCCCAGTCGGCTCCATCAAAGGCAGGAAGGCAATCGGAAAATATTGGCTGTGGTCGAGCAGTGCGGAATCGTTGAAGATGGACAAACGCAGCCGGCTCGAACCGCTGTTAGTCCATCCGCACACGATTGGACTTAGGTTGGCGCGACTGCCATCCCGCGACGCTCCACGATACAGGACGTTCCCGAGCCTGCTCCAAGACTGGCCGTACTTCGGTTCGCGACCGACAAACGGCTCATCGGGAAGGGCCGCATACACGTCCTGTTGCCAATACACGCCGTTGACGCGCCCGTGCCACAACCGGGAGTATTCGGTCAGCGGGGGGAAGGTCATTCCCGCGGCGAGGATCAGGAAGATCGGTGACATCGGATCACTCGTGAGGGCATCATTGTTCGGGCTGGGTGAATTCGACCAGATTCAGAGCGGTGTCCGAGGGGGCGCGGACCCTCAAGTAGGTAGTTTTGTTATTGACGGGTCCGACCTCTTCGAGGATGGCGATCCCGCCGATGGTTCCCGCCTCGAATTCCTTAGTCGTGTCGTACGCCTTCCCGTAGCTCGGATCGTAGATCATCCCCCCGACCCGCAAAACGACGTGGTTCGTGAAGCACGGGAAGGGATTCGTGTTGTTTTGGCCGACGTTCACGGTGGCGGTGCTGCCGAGGAACTTGATGCCGGCGGCCTCCCATTTTTTCCCCTGCTCAACGGTCTTCAAGTCATTCGGTTTGAGCTTGAATTGGAGGAGCATCTGCAGATCGGCGACCATCTGTTCGGTGACAGGTTGCGCGACAGCTTGGTACTGATAGTCGAGACCGGTGCGGCCGCTACGTATCGGTTGGGCGAGTTTTTTCGTGGCATCGAGCTGCCACTGTCCCTGGACCAGGAAAAACTCTTTGTTGACAGTCTTGTTCACGGTTTCGAACCGCCTCAGCCCTTCCCCCGTTTCGAGGACAATGCCTTGTGCCCGGAGCGCTTTGATGAAGAGGTTGGCCCAGTCGTCGCACTGGCCGTCGTTCTTTTCCAAAAGTTTGTTGGCCGTCACCCTGTTGCGGGTCGCCCAGTTCCCGTAGTACTGCACCTTGAATTTGTCGGCGGGGAGGTTGGTTGTAAGATCGATTTTCTTGAAGTTCCGGCCCGCGAAGCTCTGGAACACGGCGTTGATCACCTGAAGACGGGCCAGCTGAGAATCGTGGTGCAACAGGGCAATGTGCTCGCCGAATTGGCGACAACCCACGGACACGAGTGTTTCCGACCACAGTTGCCGGTCCAATGCCTGTTGCTCGACTGTCCGACCGGTCCGGAACATTTCCGGCTTTTTGTAGGTGATGTACAACCGCGTTTCGCTCACGCTCCGCTTCCCCGGCTTGAACCAAGTCTGCCCGCCATCGAGGGAGATTTCCCATTCCAACTGGAACTTCGGGAAATATCCCGGCTGCGCTGCGTTGGGGTCCGACGATACGACCTGATCGGATTCCCATTCGGTGACGTTGATAGTCGTGACCTTGCTGCTGCTGATGCTCGCGGTGACTTCCTTCCCGGCCTGCCCGCCGAACGTGAGGCCGGGGTTCCCTACCCCGACCGATTTGGCGCGGACGAGAACCTTGTTCTGCGGGACGTTGAGCGGCAGCGGAGAGTTGATGACGACCGATTGGAGCTTGAGTTTCTCGCCCATCGTCACGCTCAGTGCGTTGTTCACCTTGCCCGCGAGAAATTCTCCGTCGTTCGCAGAGGTGGCAATGGTTTCGGTCTTGTACCAAAGTGGCGGATGGCCGGCCCC